>CALGUT010000324.1 GCA_937920335.1 uncultured Opitutales bacterium | reverse complement strand
CCAACTCAAGAGACTCATCCAACCCTTGGAAATTGCGGATGCGATTTGCTTCATGATTACCAATGCTGCCATGAGTGGCGAATTATGGGCTGACGCAGGCTGGAGACCTGCCAGTTAAATCCGAGGGAAAAATCACTACAGACGGATCGCCTATCGCTCTGTTAAACCTCAAAATCAACTACTGGTATGAAAAACGGATTAAAAGGAAAAGTAGCCCTGGTAACAGGCTCTTCGCGCGGTATTGGTAAGGCTATCGCAATGGCTCTCGCAGATTGCGGCTGCGATATCATCATGAATTACCAACACTCCAAAGAAGCCACAGTCAAAACCAAGGCCGAAATAGAAAAGAAGAAAGTCAAATGTACCGCTTATCAAGCGGACGTTTCAAAAACGGATGAAGCCAACGACATGGTGGCTGAGATCCTAAAATCACATGGAGGTGTCGATATCCTCGTCAACAATGCCGGTATCAACCGAGATCGTTCGTTCCTCAAGATGACTCGCGAAATGTGGGATGAGGTACTCGGCGTAAACCTGAACGGCCCATTCAATATCACCCATGGACTGCTACCACACATGGCGGAAAAAGGCTGGGGTCGAGTGATCAATATATCATCGATGGGGGGACAGACGGGGAACTTCGGTCAAGCCAACTATTCGGTGACCAAAGGTGGTCTCATCGCGTTAACGATGACCTTGGCCCGTGAATTCGCCCGAAAGGGCATCACCGTCAATGCAGTTGCCCCTGGCTACACCAGCACTGACATGACTCAAGGTATTCCGGAAGCGGTATCAAAGCAGATCACGAACATGATTCCGATGGGAAGAATGGGGGAACCCTCCGAAATCGCAAATGCTGTTACCTTCCTAGCCAGCCCGGGTGCCAGCTACATCACCGGTCAGGTAATCGGAGTGAACGGCGGTATGTATATGTAGAGATTGTCCAGACTAATAGTCCAGCCACACAGCCGAAAACGCCCCGCATTCAAATGCTGGGCGTTTTTCTATGCCCAAGCCCGCATCAAAAATCGAAGCCAGTTTTTGTGGCCAATATTTTCAAGATCCTCAGGTGAGTAACCACGTGTTTCGAGCATAGGGAATATTTTATGTAGATCTTCAATTGTATCCAAGTCTTCGGGACACTGCTCTATTCCAAAACCTCCATCAAGGTCGGTGCCGATGGCTGCATGCTTTGAGTTACCTGCGAGCTGGCACACCCTATCGATATTATTGACCATGTGCTCAAGCCGGGGATGAAGCTCGTCGACACGCGATACTCTTTTCACCCAATCCGGAACCATCATCCAGGCATCGAGAGCAGCCCCGATCACAGCACCCCGATCAATCAATTCTTTCATCTGCTCATCAGTAAATTGGCGCTTATTCGGAACGAACGCGCGGCAATTGGAATGGCTGGCCCATACATGCCCAGAGAAATGGTCTAACGCGTCCCGAAAACTCTCATCACATAAGTGAGTCGCATCGAGAATGATATTTAGCCGCTCCATTTCCGTCAGCAGCTCCCGGCCCTTTTTCCCGATACCTCCTTCAGCATCCGTTCCTTGCGCATACGTTCCTGGACCGTAATGGGCCGGGCCGATTGCTCGAAGCCCCTGCTGAAAAGAACGTTCAACGTGATCAAGCGTGATCATGGAATCCGCGCCTTCTAAACTCAGTACATAACCGATGGGTGTGTTTTTCGGATCCGACTTCCAGGCCTTGAGATGCGCTTCCAACGCTGAAGCCGATCCTATCTGCCTCATCTCACCCGCTTCTTCCATCGCGCGGTACCAGGCAAGCTGCCCTTGCGTTTGGGCCCAGGCCTGTTCCGCAGAGTTCCATCCGGGCAGTGGATTGTCTCGATGTACATACCGGGCAATCTGCGTGGCGACGCATAGACCGATATTACCTTTACGCATAGCGTCCAGAGAAACGGTGTTGTTGCCCCGATCAGGACGGTCAGTCATACCCACTTCTGATTTACGGATGTCTTCAACCGGCCAACGAAGGTCGCGGTTCCATTCCAGTGCGTTCATGGAGAGATCGAGATG
>CALGUT010000323.1 GCA_937920335.1 uncultured Opitutales bacterium | reverse complement strand
CACTACATTCGATGGAAACTGCCGCTCGACCACACCTGGCCCTGTAACCCCGAAAAGATGGACGGGTTCATTGAAAAGGCAGCGCAGACACTAGCGAGTAAGTTTGGTGACCGCGAATTGCAGGGAATATTCATGGGGCGACTGGACCCCAGTTCTACGCGCACCTACTACAAGTCATTGGCGACCAATCTACGGGGTCGAACGCTTCACTTATTCGAAGATCGATTGCCCGACTTCAAGGAAGTGGAAGCACAAATCCCATCAAAAGACAGTTTGTTCGTTCTACTCGGGAAGGAGGGCTTATTTTGCGGACTGTGCAGCCCACTAGAAGCCAATGGATTCTATGCGGGTGGCACCAAGTTCATCAGCCAAAAGGCCGCGCATACCATCAGTCGAGCTGGAGCCAAGATCGCTGAGGCACTCCACTATCTTAAATTGCACCGGTCACTCCCGGAGACCGGTGCCCATTGGCTGGAGCTAGGCGCGTGCCCGGGGGGAATGACATCGGAGTTATTGGAGCGCGGATATAAGGTGACTGCCGTCGACCGGGCCTCACTCGATAGTCGCTTAAGCAAACGACCCGGATTATATTTCAAAAAAGCGGACGTAGCGCGATATAAGCCGGAGCGAGGCGCCCAATTCGACGCATTGCTGTGTGATATGAATGGAGATTCTGCCTTTTCTTTTGAACAAGTGATAAGACTCTCCCGAAGCCTCCAACCACAGGGGCTTATCGTCTTCACGCTCAAAACATCTGGCGCCGCTGGGTATGAGGACACTAACAAACTCTTCCTATCAACCCTGCAAAACGCGAATCGCTACGGACTCAAACTTATCGCCGCGACTCACCTCACTTACAACCGGCACGAATTTACGCTTTTCTTCGATAAAAAGAGCGGGCAGTGATGAACCCGAGGATTACTTTTTGCCTTCTCGATGGTTCGCAAAAGGTATTTCCAGTCCCATCTTCTTAGCGCGCTCCTCCCACCGTTTGCGAGCCAACTCACGCATATCCTCTGTGTGGTCAGACTCGTCCATAATTTCCATACCGAGAAGCGTCTCAATCAGATCTTCATTCGTTACCAGACCCGCCACATCTCCATACTCATCGACGACCATAGCAATCTGCTCCCGATGAGAAAATAGATCATTAAAAAGACGCGAGAGAGAGCTTTCCTCCGCAACCAGCCGGATGGGTAGTTTGATCTCAGACAACGGTGTGTCGTGCTTGTCCAAAGCTACTTGCTCGAGAATCTTCTGCTTCAAAACATACCCCGATATGTGGTCCACATCTTCCAGATAAACGGGAATTCTAGAAAACCTCAAAATGGATTTCCTCTCGAGCGCTTCTGCACAGGTCGTCGTCTCGGACAGTGTACTGAGCACAGGTCGAGGTGTCATGATATCCTTGATACGAATATTTCGAAACCGAATCAGGTTTCTAATAATAGTGCTCTCACTTTCTGCAATCACTCCTTCATCTAGACCCAACTGAGCCAGCGCAACGACTTCATCACGACTGACATTCCCTTCGCCGTCGCCACTAGGTTGCAGCACCTTGGTCAGTTTTTCAGAGAGCCACACCAGCGGATAAAGGAACGTAATAATGACCGAACAGGTATAGGCGGTGAACCCAGCCAATTGCTTCCAGTAGAGTGCCCCCAAGGTTTTGGGAATAATCTCTGAGAAAAACAGGATCAGAAACGTCAATACGGCCGAGATAATTCCAAAGTAGCCATTGCCAAAAACTACGGTTGCTTGGGCACCGACACCCGCTGCACCAACGGTATGCGCAATCGTATTGAGAGAGAGTATGGCAGCGAGCGGACGGTCGATATTCCCCTTCAGTTTTCCTAGCAGTATTCCTCGTTTGGAGCCGGTCTCTTCCTCAAACTTTACATACGACGGAGACATCGAGAGCAATCCAGCTTCCAGAATGGAACAGAGGAAGGAAACACCAAGAGCGAGCAATAGATAAAGAACCAGAAGGGTCATATAGAGATAGGCAAAATCGCTTTTAGCAGAAGGCTTGCAAACGAATTCGCACTTATTCGGCTACAAACGAAACGAAATTACTCAACACTGCAAATCAACCACTCGAAAAACCATACAACTTCGCTACAGGGAGCACCTCCACTCAGTCGTCTTCCAGATACTTCTTCCTTTCCTTGGCATGTTTACGCAGTTGAATATGAATCTCCTTAAAGTAGTCCTCCTTTTCCTGCCGTTTCCGCTGGCTCTTGGTTATTGGACTCTTCCGAGACGCACGACGCGCATTCACGACGGCACTCTCCGTCTGCTGCTGCATAAATTGATTAAAACGATCAAGTTCCAGCTCGCCGCTGGTGATCGCTCCTTCAACGGCACATCCAGGCTCCCCATTATGGCTGCAGTTCCTGAACCGGCACCGAGTCGCCAACTCCAGCACATCAGCAAACGACTTATCAATCCCCGAAGTCTCTCCCGTCAACTGGAGCTCACGCATCCCTGGAAGATCAATAATCATACCCTTGTCAGGCAATTGAATCAGTTCCCGCCAGGTTGTAGTATGTCGCCCCTTGCTGTCTTCCCTTCGAACTTCCTGAGAAGCCAGGCGCTCTTCACCGAGCAACCCATTTACCAAGGAGGATTTTCCAACCCCTGAAGAGCCCAACAAAGCAACGGTTTTCCCGACAGCCAGATACTCATACAGACAAGATAGACTCTCAGGTTGAAGTGCACTCATCGCTAACACTGGCGCGTTTAACGCAATTTTCTGAACAGCTTCTATAATCAGCTCAATATCTGACACCAAGTCCGATTTATTCAGAATCACTACGGGCTGAGCACCGCTATTCCATGCGAGGCTGAGGTAACGTTGAATACGTCTGGGATTAAAGTCGCCATCCAAACCACTCACCAAAAACAAGGTATCGAAGTTTGCAGCCACTGTTTGATAGCTGGACTTTTTACCAATCACCTGACGCTCAAAGCGACTCTTACGAGGTAACAGCTCTCGAGCCAATGTTTCGCCCGTTGCTTTCATTGATTCAACGGCAAGCCAATCCCCCACTGTCGGTGCCGAATCAGAAGTCGATAAACGATCTCTAACCGCACCACTCGATCGAACCGCGCAAAGATTGTCACCGGTGTTTACTATATATTCTCCCCGATTTTCACGAACAATTCTCGCCGGAATAAATTTTCCATTATTGATGGAATCAAAACTTTGCTGGAAACTTTCGTTCCAACCTAAAGCTACTAACTGTGTATTCATTTCTAAAAAATCTACTGAGTTTAATGTGCCTCTAACATCGCTTTGCGACCCGTATTTAGCCTAACTCATTTTTCAACCGTCAGTCAAAAAACGGCTTGAGCGGATACAAAAAAACCGCGAATTCTTATCGTTCGCGGCACACTCAGCATTCACTACAAAAAAGTAGTCTAACCAACCAGGAGCGGCGAACGACTTATTAATACAATCTCAGGTTTAGTTTCAGTAATCATAAACGTAGCTTTATTCTAAAATATCTTCGGCAATTTACGCGCCTCAAAGATAGCGACAATCGTCAGCTTCTACACTTAAGAGTCAAACGAAATCGAGAAGCCAAGACTCAGAACCGGAATGTGTACTGAAGCTTACCCGCAATATTCGTATCTTGAGCCACGAACCTGCCGGCACTGAAAGGATCGCTGATCCATCCCTGATTGAATGAAATAAATAAGTCATTTCCAGGTCTCAAGGTCCATCGAACCCGACTCTGCCAACCCATGTTACGGGAGTTATTATCGTATTGGACGAGATTGGAGAAGGTAAGTCTCGGCGTTACCGCAAAGTTGAAGGTTCCCGTGAAGATACGGGTTATAAAGTCCCCTTCCGGCAAATGCGCAAAGGTTTGGTTCGCTCGAAGGCTTAACGTTATGTGAGGCGGAAAATTGTAAACGGCACTGAGAGATACATCTTCGGAGGTGCCCGACCAGAAATCTCCATACCCAAACGTAAAGTTTGCGGAAAGAGGACGCTTTCTGGCGGTCGCAAAAACCATTTTCGAACGATGCATCCGGTACTCTCCAGCTGGTAATACGATCGCAGACCGACCCAGATCAGGATTCGCCCTGACTATGGCCCAGGGTTCAAACAGCCGTTCATAACGCCTTTCGTAATCAATCAACGCATGTATAGAGTCTCCCGAGTTAAAGTGCCAGTCCAAGGGCGTAATATAAAACTGGGTACTTTCTTTTTCTCCAGTGTCCAGGTTTTCAAAATACGTATAGTAGACGTCATGGAACATCTGTTGAATATCAAGGAAATCCCGCGGACGTGGATTGTAACTACCAGCCACCCTATACATACGGACGTTATCCCGTTGCACAAAGCCTATCCCGGGGTTAAAGTTGTCCTGTATCTCTCTAAAGACGATCATACCGTCCCATTTGTCGTTTGGGTAGCGCGCCGAAAACCCGTAGGAAAGATCGTCGTCAGAAACTCCTTCGTTGTCTGACTTCAAGGCATACCCATCGAGAATAAAGTTTCCATTGTCCCCCATGAAGTTTGACGTCTGCAGCCTTACATCCGCCCCGTAGGTATTACCGGAACGGGATGGGTCAGAATTTCCGTCCGTGAAAATCCCACCGACGTAGGATAGTTCGAAGATACGCTGTTTGAAACGGCCCACGTAAAAGGTATTGTCATCGATCTGCCGGGGATTGTCTCCAGACTCTCCGATAATAGTGGAGCCCGTCTGTACTCCCAGAATCCCAATATCTGTATTCGCTACTTTTCCTGTGAGCTTCACACCGACATCCAGGGGGACTTCTTGTCCATCAAACAAACCGATCCGTCGACTGAAAAAGGGAAATACATCTGCCCCTGCGCTGGGTGCTCCGCCGGGAGGTTGGGGTCCCGTTGACGCAAAGTCGAATACGCCTACATCTTCCAGGAAAAAAGAGCGCTTTTCCGGAAAGCGTATATTGAAACGATCCAGGTTGATCTGACGGGCATCCACCTCTGTTTCACCGAAATCCGTATTCAAAGTTCCAGTAAGCTTTAAACTGGGCGTTATGTTCC
>CALGUT010000322.1 GCA_937920335.1 uncultured Opitutales bacterium | reverse complement strand
TAGAAACACATGCCCTCGACGACGTTTCCCTGGAAATCGAGGACGGACAATTTGTAGCCATTAACGGCCCCTCTGGCTGCGGTAAATCAACGCTGCTGTCTATCCTTGGACTCCTCGACAAACCGAGCAGTGGAAATTATCTTTTGGGAGATCGTGAAGTGGCTAATCTGACTCAAGCGGAGATGGCAAAAATTCGTAACCTCGAAGTGGGATTCATCTTTCAGAGTTTCAATTTGATAGGAGATCTTTCGGTTTATGAAAATGTTGAGTTGCCGTTGACTTACCGTGGGATGAAATCGAGTCATCGACGCGAGCTTGCTGAGGGAGCGCTCGAGAAGGTAGGCATGGCGCACCGAATGAAACACCTGCCCAGTCAATTATCTGGAGGACAACAACAACGGGTTGCTGTCGCGAGGGCCCTGGCTGGAAAACCTCAGATACTTCTGGCGGATGAACCGACAGGAAACCTCGACTCTAAAAACGGAGAGGCGGTGATGGCACTCCTTAAAGATCTAAACGATGAAGGAGCGACCATTTGTATGGTGACGCATGATGAGCGGTACTCGTCGTTCTCTTCGAACACAATTCATCTATTCGACGGAAAAGTTGTTCAAAATTCCACTACCCACTAAACAGTATAACATTATGAATACACATGAGAAAGTCGTAGCTATTCTTTATTTGATCTCTGGGTTCCTGACGCTCCTTGCGTCGGTTATTATCTTCATGGCACTGGGTGCGGCGGGTGGAATCGCTGTGTTACAGGGCGAGGCAGAGGCTGCGGGTATACTTGGCATCGTTATGCTGGGTATTTGTGGCTTTCTTTCGATACTCGCTTTACCTGAAATCATTGGAGGCTGGGCTCTGCTCGCTGGTAAGTCCTGGGGAAGGGTTTTGGTTTTAGTCTTGGGTTTCATTAACTTGCTCAACCTGCCTTTCGGGACTCTGTTGGGTATCTATACGCTATGGGCATTGTTGAGGGACGAAGAGGCGGTGACTCCGCAGCCCATGGCCGCTTAACGGTGTCTCGAGTACCGATGAAACGAATTTTCACAGTGTTGCTATGCTTGGCGGGGAGTACTTTGTTTGGCGAAGAACGATCGATCTTGGTTCTGACCAAAGAAGAAGCCATGACCCGTGCGCTTGAGCGGAATCTGGGTATCAAGATCGTACGGGCTGCGGTTGAGATTGCGGGACAAGGTGTCGAACTTGCCAAAGGTTCCTTTGATCCAGAACTTACGGCTTCGTTTAATAGCGCATCGGTCGATGATCAGAACCTGGAATCAGCAGGTGTTGGCGTGAACGGCTTGGTGGCAACAGGTGGCACTTACAGTGTGGGAATCGATAGTAGTGAGACCTTATCGTCACCCGGTGATTTCGATGCATTTGCCGGACTAACTTTTCGTCAGCCCTTACTGAGGAATTTTGGATTCTCGGCGAACTTGGCAGCTTTAAGAATCGCGCGCTACCAGTTCGACTTGAGTGAGTGGGAGTATAAGCAACTGCTTTTGGACACCATCGCTTCAACCATCTTTGCCTTCAATGATCTTTACGAAGCTCAAAAGAATTTGGAGAGCGCTATCCGGATTCGAGACCTCACTAATCAGACGGTTATGGATAACGATAAACGGGTATCGTTAGGGGCGATGGCCAGGCTAGATATCGTCGAAGCCCAGGCGCAGTTGGCATCTCGTGATGACCGCGTGCTTTCGGCCAGCAATAACGTAACCCGTGCGCAAAACCGCATTAAGCAGTTAATCTTTGATAACGCCTCGGAAGCATTGTCCTATCAGTTGCAGGCAGAAGCCTATGCAGAATCTGAGGTGTTCGATGAATTTAGCACTTACCTGTCTGCGCTCCTGGAGAATAGTCCGAATTATCATATCGGAGAAATTGCCCTGGAGATTGCGCGTCTTCGACTCGTGCGAGACAAAAACCAGGCGCTACCGTCCCTCGATCTGATTGCCCAGTTCGGCTTTAGTGGCAGCGGAAGTTCAATGGGGGCCAGTATTGATTCGGCCTTTTCCGGTGGAGAAGAAACCTACAGTTTAGGGGCGTCATTCGGGTTTCCTATTATGAACCGATCGAGAAAAGCCCGTGAGGCGATCTCCGTGCAAAGGGAGCGCATTGCGGAGGTGGATCTTGAGAGCATTAAGCAAGCGATTCAGTTAGAGTTCTTTGCTTCCTTCGAAGTGATGCAGACTAATTTTAAGCGAGTGTATGCGACACAACTGGCCCGCGAACTCGCCGAGCAAAGCTTGGAAGCCGGGGAAAAGAAGTTAAATGCCGGCACGAGTTCCACGTTCATTATTTTAAGGCTCCAGAGTGATCTCGCACTCGCTGAGCTCCGAGAAATTTCAGCGATTGCCAATTACAACCGCAGTGTAGCCGACTTCAATCGGCTGAGGGGGGTATTGGAATAGGTAGATGTTTACTCCGGGTCCTTTAACACCCGAAAGAAACGGGGGAGGGTTGATTGATCGACGGAGAAGAAAACGATCATCTCGCTGTCGATGCCTGGGATGGGTAGCTGGCTATCTGGGCCGGTGGGTGAAAGTCGGTATCCTTGAAGACTCCATTCACCGCTTTGCAGGGTGTCGCTGAATTCTATGCGATAGGTAGCACCGAGTTTTCCTGGAAACCTCAATTCATAGAGGTCTGCTCCCGCTGCGGATTGAAGGAGTCGTGCGGAAAATATATTGAGATCAGGACTGATCGCTGAGGAGGGTTCTGAATAGGCGGACATACCCAATGATCCGGCGGCCACGATGCGGTAGACATACTCAGTGTTGGGTGCGGTATCTGTGTCGATAAACGCAATGGTTCCGGAGGGAACTGTGCTGATCTCCTGCCATGCCAGGTTGGCACCTCGTCGACGGTAGATGCGGTAGTCTTCGCTACCATCAGATGCCTCCCAGTTTAAGATGAGCCCTGTGTCTTCATCTGAGCTGGTGATTAAATTTTGAGGTGGAGTGGGGATGGGTACTGTAGTGGCGGACAATAGATTGTCATTGTCGTCGTAGACATAGGTGACTCCGCTACCTTCAGGGTAAGCAATCTGTATGAGTCGCCCCGCTGCATCGTAGTAGTGAGATGCTGGATACAGTGAATGGCTGACGAGAACAGCTGTAGAGAGGAAAAGGGCTTTGAAAAAATCTTTCATTAAAATAATCCTAATAGGCGTTGAGTTGCTGGCTATATTCGACCGGGATCGCTTCCCGGGCCATCATGAGATGGCCAGTGTAGACCTTCCAGTGATTAAACTCCCCGAATTGACCACGCTTACCAGCCATGGGATCGGTGCGGGCCTGCATTTCGATTCCGAAGTTTCCGACTCCGGAGGCACCATCTGCGCTTTGGAAGCGCGGATCCATAATGATCTCCTCGTGGGCGAAGATTTCGGGATTTTCGATGGCATAATCGATACCGAAGGCAAGACCTTTACTGATGTAAGCCTGAGACGTACCTAGCAATACATTGGCGCCAAAACTGGTCGCATGAGAAGCAGCTTCTCCTGCATAGTTACGCACGGTTGTGGAAAGTGGCGTCACATTAACTGGTGGGGCATTGCGGACGATGTATTTCATTTGTGAAGAATCGGGCTGAAAGAAGGTGCCAAACTCCCGTCCCCGGCTGAGCTTGGACGACGCTTTAGCCACATCAGCGTCCGCAAAGTTCTTTGCTATTCGACTTCCGCCTCGACCGCCGCCTGCCTTACCAAAGGCGGCCGCGACGGCCACGTCGGTCGCCAGGCTGGTGTAATCGACCGGCTCACCGTTGAAGGCGGCTGCCAACAGATTGGTCGTGCCCGCTCCGATTGCTTCTCCAGCTACTATAAAGGCTGGGTTGTAGGCTACAATCGCTCCTGACACTGCTCCTCCCAGAAAGGCGGCTCCGTAGTCACCTAAGCTGTGGCTGATACCGTTGCCGTCAGAAAGGTCCACCACCAGCTCCACCCCTACACTTACCACCGCACCGATAGCCGCTCCAGCCAGGATATGCCAGGCTTCTCCGTCCGGATCGATTCGGGTTATCGGGTTGCCTCCAGCAAAGGCGAAACGGTTCATGCTGCCGGTGCGGGATATTTCACCGAAGTGTGCATCGTGTCGGAGAAAACGTTTTATCTCCGGGCTGTACCAGCGGTAGCGCATGTAAACGAGCCCTTGAGGACCGGTGACGACACCGAACAAGCCGTTCTGCATGAATATAGTATCTGAAATACCGGTACGGTTGTAAACTTCACCGTAGGGGCCGTAGGCTATAGTGCCAGTGACCACTCCGGAAGCATCGCTCAAGGCCACTGTGTTGCCACGTTCATCGTAGTGGAATACGCGGAGTCCGTCCGGTGTGTCTTCGTAAATCAGGCCCAGTCCATATACGTAGCGGGTCAGTTCATTTCCCGGGGCGGTCTGAACCAGGATCTGGGATAGTCCCGGCACCGGGTTGGTGGTAAAGCGCGTTTCTTGGCCTCCCACGGTCCAACCTTCCAAGCGGTCCTCCACGTCGTAGCGATAGTCAACATCACCGGCTTTGGTCATGTTACCCCGGATATCGTACTCAAAATTAGCTGCGACGCCATTCAGGGGTCCTGAGTTGGTATTGCCCCGCGCACTAATATTGACCGGGATGCCGTTGTAGCTTTCCAGCAAGTTACCCCTCCGGTAGGACATGGTAACACTTTCCGGTTGGTAGGGTGGAACGTTATGACCGGGTGTCTCCACTAACAGGTTGGAGGCATCGTCATAGGTGTAGACGTACTGAACGATGACGCTCTGGTTCACATCGTAATCCTTGCGCTCCTGAACGCGGCCGGCCTGGTCGTAGGCCATTTCCCGAGTGGTGCCGTTGGGGAACGTGATTTTGGCTACAAAGCCTAGGGCATTGTATTCATAGAGGGTCTCCCTGTCTTCCCAGTCCACTACGCGCTCCAGGCGATTGAGGTCATCATAAAAGTAATTGACCGTTTTGCCATCGGGGTAGGTGATCCGATTGAGCGAACCCTGATCGTCATAAGCATAGCCGATGGTTTCGGCGTTGTCGTTGGTGTAGGTGGTTACGCGATTTTTTGGGTCATAGGTCCGTTCTACCCTGGATTGATAACCGCCGCTGGTCCCTAGCCGTTCGCTTATCCGGGTGACGTTGTCGTTGAGGTCGTGGGTATAAAAACGGGCGCGTATAGGGTCGTTGAAATTAGTGTTTCGGAATTCGCTGATAGTTTGCACCCGACCGTTGTCATCGTAGGTCATGGTAAAGCGGTCGTTACCGGGTAATTGCAGGCGGGTGATCAAATCCCGCGCATTGTAATTGCTGGGTCCCGTTGAGTAATACTGGTTGCTGACAGAATTGGGGCGATTCGCCTGGTCGTAGCTAAGGTTCGTTAGTTCGCCCATCGGTTCTCGCATCCTACGAACCATGTCGTCGTCGTAATACTCCTGCTCAAAAACTCGACCCAAAGGATCGGTAACCTTTGTCAAACGATCGAGCTCATCGTAGGCGAAGGTGGAATTCCTTCCTGCTGAATCGGTGACTGAGGTTTGTCGGCCCAAGGCATCGTACTCAATCGTCGTGGTGTTCCCATACGGGCCGGTAATGGATATGGGCAGGTTGCGTTTGTCGTAGCTGACTTTTTGCACCACCAGACCTTTCCAGTCGGTAATCTTGGTCTGGTTGCCCAGCTTGTCGTATTCGATGGTGGTTGTTTGATCTTGGGGGTTGGTAAAAGATGTACGCTGCCCTGCGGCATCGTAGGTGTAAGTAATCGATCGGCCTTCCTCGTCAGTCTCCTCGATCACGCGGTCTTCGCCATCGTAAGCGAAAAAAGACTCCTGCCCATCGGTGTCGATTACCTTGATCAGGTTATCGTTGCCATCGTATTCGAAAAACTTGCTGCGTCCCTTGCGGTCGATTTGCTCGATAATGCGCGAGCGGTGATCGTAGACCGTTTTACGGATCCCACCCTGTGGATTTTCCCGTTCGAGAATATCGCCATTGGGACGGTAGGTGATTTTGGTTTCAAAGCCATCGCCATCCGTGATCACAGAGGGCCGGCCTGCAGCGTCGTAGGTGAGTTGCATGGCGGAGTTCTCCTGTAGGTGACCAGTACTGCGTAATTCTCCTGCTGACCAGTTGTAGGATACGCCGCCTCCGTCCTCGATGATGTTCTCGACCATTTGCCGATTGGAACCGTAGCGTTTGGTAGTGCGTCCGTTTTTGGCATCAATGACCAGTGACATCGTGCGACTGGTGCCGTTGTAGCGGAATTCAGTTTCTTGGCCCAGTGCATCGGTAATCCTATTAATCGCTCCGTAAATATTATGGCTGTAGGTGGTTGTATGGCCGGCTGAATCGGTGGCGGAACGAAGGTAACCGCTGCTATTGCTCCATGTGAACGAGGTTGTCTGGTTTAGGGCATTGGTGATCGATTCAATCAAACCGAGGTCGCTGTATTTCCAACGCGTTTCTGCTCCCAGCGGAGTGGTCGCCGAAGTGATGCGAAGCGCTTCGTCGTGGACGGTAGTCCAGGCTTCTCCCGTCCGGTCGGTGTAGGTGGTGGTGCGTTCGGCGGGGTTGCTGAAATCGTAGGTGAACTGCGCTTCATGATTGTTGTCTTTGCCGTCATCCTGCCGTATGACCCGTCGTTGGTCTTCGTAAGCGACACTGAAAATTTGATCTCCTAGACGGTCCGTCGAGCGGAGGATTTGACTGTTGCCGGATGCGGTGAAGTCGACCTCTGGGTAGGTGTAGTAAACCGGGTTGGAAGCACCGGACAGGCCCAGCTCCCAACGGTCCAGAGCTCCGAACTCACCGCTCTGCAAGTCTTTTACCGTGACCGTCCAGATGCCGGAAGGATTTTCTCCGTTGAAGTCGAACAGTCGCATCCTGTTGAACTGCAGGTCCCCGGATCCCACCTCCCGGTCAAATATGATTACCTCGGTTCCAGCCGGTGACTTTAAGAATACTTGTAGGTCCTGGTGGCGGCTGTGTTCTAGCTGGGCGAACTGAAGGGTCACGATACCCACCTCCTCTTCACTATCGACGAAGATTTCGTGGACCAGCCCATTTTCGTCGTTGTCCGGAATAGCCAGGTCGGAAAAGAATTCTCCGTATTGTCTGTCTAAAGCGATTACTGGTTCGTGCACGGCTACGAGCCGGTGGAACTCATCATACTCGAAAAAGACATGGCGATAGGAACTGAACCCTGATTTTTCAACATCATTGATGCTGTTGACCAGACCGGTTTTCTCATCGTAATTGAACTCGATTTTGCGGTTGGATTCTACATCGGAGATGGCGCGCATCCGCGTGTCTTCCCATTCGACCTCCAGGTATTGTAGAATACGGTTCCCTCGGCCAACTAAGCGACCCAGGGGATCGAAAACCAAGATTTATCCATTCTTGCGTGTAAGGATCCAATGATCATTGGTGCTGAATGGAGCGAAGGTGGAAGATTTACGAAGTGTATCGAATTGAGCCGATTCTTCCAGAGATTTCCAAACGAGAGGATTGTCGGTTGTGGAAAAGGTATTACACCGA
>CALGUT010000321.1 GCA_937920335.1 uncultured Opitutales bacterium | reverse complement strand
TTTTCGTCCCGTTGATTGTAAAGTGGGACCAGATGGTGCTATTTATGTGGCCGACTGGTATAACTCGATTATCAACCATGCACAGCATGATTTCCGGGATCCTCGCAGGGATCATGGGCATGGTCGCATCTGGAGGATAACTTACAAAGATCGTCCACTCGTAGAGAAACCTGAATTGGTGGATACGACGATTCAAGAGCTGGTCGCGCACTTGGGGAGTCCAGAAACGTGGATACGTCATCAGGCTCGCAAAGAACTGAGCGAACGGGATTCAGATCAAGTCCTAAAGGCGGCTGAGCAATGGGTCGAATCGTTGGATCAATCGGATCCTGATTATGCCCGTCATTTAGTAGAAGCTATGTGGGCTTGTCAAAACGTGGAAGCAGTTAGCGAGATGATTCTAGCTCGTATCATTCAATCGGATAGTGGCCAGGCCCGCTCAGCTGGTGCCCGTGTTATACGTTATTGGTATCATGCCCTGTCAGATCCCGTAGGTATGATAGCTCAATTATCAAATGATTCGTTTCCCCGGGCGCGGATGGAAGCGGTTCTGTCGGCTGGATATCTGCCGGATGCGAATGCACTACCAGCAGCCTTAAATGTATTGAACCACGATCGAGATCGTTATCTAAACGCGGCGTTGCCCTCAACCATGACCGCATTAGAACCACTGTGGATACCAGCGCTGAAGGAAGAGCGGTTGAGCTTTAACGAACCCTCGCATCGCCAGTTTGCTGAGCAATCGGCTGGTATCGGTCTAGATAAGCGCTTAATAGCATTACTGGCTGATCCGAATCCAACGTCACAAGAGATTGAGCAAGTTCAGCAACAATTTTCATCGATTCCGAAAGCGGATCTAGTGCGCATCCTCGTTTCAGCTGTTGCGCAAGGTAAGATCGCCTCGGAAGCGGCAGAGCTGGCGATGCTCACGAGTTTGGACCGGGTGGGTGCTCAGGGAATACTGAGTGCGGGACGGAATTTCTCAGGACTCATTTCCGAACTTACGAATCCGAATGAAAAGATAGCTGCCGGTGTGGCTTCCAATTTAGGTACCTGGCAATACCGAGAAGCGGGCGACGAGTTGTTGGCCGTCTTGCTTGATAACAAGCGCTCGTCTTCGGTTCGTTCAGCGGCAGCCATAGCACTCGCAAAATTGGCGCAGACACGGTATACAAATGAACTGAAGGCTCTGGCGAGAACGGGCGATGTTCTTACCCGTTATCTGGCGTTAGCAGGGCTAGTTGTTGCCGATTATGAAGACGCAAAAATTATCGTTGGCGATGTGTTGTCTATCGACCCAGGCACGGCTGATCCGGTAGAGCTGGTCCAGAGTTTTACGCGTATTCGACGAGGTGATGCCGCGTTGGCAGGCGTTTTAAAGACTACGGTTGTCCATCCGAAGGTGGTCGCGACTGTGGCCACTTATCATCGAAAGACCGGTCAGCTACCCAAGAGCCTTCAGCCGTATTTTGATGATTCGACGACGGGTTCACTCAGCTCCCGTTTAATGGCTGAGGATCGCGATTCACTCACTGCGGATGTCGTGAGACTTGGAGATCCTTTTCGGGGCGAGCAGGTGTTTCGTCGCTCTGAGATGGCATGTATGAGTTGCCATGGCATTGGTTCGGTTGGACCAACGATCGGCCCTAATTTGGTCGCCGTTGGCACAGCAGCGTCACCAAGCTATATGATTGAGTCGATTCTCGAGCCAAATTCCTCAATCGCGGAGCACTACGAAAATATGCTTTTTACGCTCAACGATGGAACGACCCATATGGGTGTCATTGCCTTTCAAAGCGAGCAGGAGGTGATTATTCAGGACTCATCGCGAGGAGGGGTAGAAGTGAAGATCCCGGCTGCTGTCATCGCTCGTCGTCAAATGATGCCATCGCTGATGCCAGCTGGATTGGCGGATCAACTCAGCGATCGGGGTGAGTTTTTGGACCTCGCAAATTTTCTCTCAGTCCTCGGACAGCCGGGGGCATTTGCCAATGATGAAAGCCCTGTTATACGCAAGTGGCAGGTGACTCAATCAAATGCTGGATCACAGCCGTCTGATGATGCAGTCTGGAATACCCTTTTTAGTAAGGTGGACGGGGAGCTCCCAGGCGTTGATCTACCGACTGGTGAAGTTGTATTCGCTCAAGGAACAGTGGATGTGTTTGCCGAAGGGGAACTGACATTGAGACTCAATCAATCAGAGGGCCTATCCTTGGCGATTGATGATCGGAAAATTAAGGACCTCACAGCACCCATCTTTCTAAGCAAAGGGAGCCATACGTTTACCTTCCGTATTGATCGGACGCTGGCAGGCAGATCAGGTCTGCGGGTTGAGCTAATGCCCGTTGAAGGCTCATCACTAAAGGTTCAGCCTCAGGGTGGTATTTAATTGGGTTTAGCCGGCCATTGGGCTCGATAGAGGATTTTAGTGTTCTAATGTCTACTTTGTACATTAGCTTGAGCATTTCCAATCCATGAAATCTCACCCTATTATTTTCGTTTGGCATTGTCTGGCGGCTATCCTGATTTCGTTTTCAGTGTATCGGTATGCGACTTCGAATACGGAGTATGGGGACACATTTCCTAAGAAACCGATACAGGTAGTCGTTCCCTACGATCCTGGAGGGGGCACTGATACCTTTGCACGAATCATCCAAAAAGGGGCAAAGGACAACGAACTGATGCCGCAACCATTTGTGATCGTAAACAAGCCAGGTGGGGGGACGACGATTGGAAGTGGGTTCGTTAATGATGCGAGGAATGATGGGTATACGTTGCTGTGTCTTCACGATGCATTGATCACGGCCAATGTTACCGGGCAGTCACCTTACGGGCCCGATGCCTTTGAACCGGTTGCCGCGACGGGAGAGGTCATTCAGGTGATACTGGTGCCGGAGGACTCGCCTTAAGAAACCTTTATGGAGTTGATGAACGATGCGAAAGCGAGACCGGAAGAAGTGACTCTGGGAGTTACGCTTAGTATGCCAACGCATTTTACGGGGATCATGCTTGAAGAAGCAGTTGAGGGTACACGTTTCCGTTTTGTCTCTTCTGGAGGGGGTGCCAGTAGGTTAGCCGCCTTGATGGGGGGGCATGTGGACGCCTCATTCTTTTCGGTGTCTGAATATATTCGCTTCAAGGAAAATGGGTTGCGTCCGCTGGCAACCTTTGGTGACCAACGGCATCCAGGGGCACCCGGTGTACCAACAGCCATCGAGCTCGGTATCGATGTGAGTAATACAAATCTTCAGTATTGGTGGCTTCCCAAGGGAACCGATCCTGAGATCGTCGATTACATTGCAACTGTGCTTCAAGCCTCCATGCAGACGGACTACGTCCAGAAGCGTCTCAGTGAGTTGAGCGTGTTACCGCAAGTCATCGTGGGGGAAGAATTGAGGACACGCATTGATCAGCGAATGGAATCATTTTCAGGAATGATCATTCCTAATCGTGTGGAGCTGCCCAATTTGGTCGCCTGGTCAGTGGGTGGTATTTTGATTTTTGGACTGGGTATGATGAGTCAGAGCCTCAGGTTGACTGGGCAAAGACCCTCCTGGAAAGAAACTGGTCTGCGTTTTGACCTCGTTTATGTTTCGCTGCTTCTGGTGTTCGTTTATGTCCTGGTGATGGCGATGGGATGGGTGCCGTTTATCTTGGCGACCTTGGTGTTTGTTCCGGTAGTTGGCATTTTGCTAACGGGACTGTTGTCGGTGCGATGGATCTATGTATTCGAAATCGCCTTACTCATGTCGTTTGGAGTGCATGCGGTGTTTACTCAAGCGTTCCTTATTTCTCTCCCCTGATACCAGATGGATGGCTTAGAATCAGCATTTCACTACATCTTTAGTATTCAAGGTATCCTTTTGGTGGTTACTGGAACTGTTTTGGGTATTATGGTGGGCGCCATACCTGGATTGACGGGTGCTATGCTGATAGCGCTTACGCTGCCGTTGACCTTCAGCATGGATCCCGTAGCTGCGTTTATACTCCTGGTGAGTATGTATGTGGGGGCGGTGAGTGGCGGCCTGATTACCGCAACTTTGTTACGGATGCCTGGTACACCTGCCTCTATTATGACAACTCTGGACGGTTACCCCATGGCGAAGGCTGGAAAGCCAGGCAGGGCTTTGGGATTGGGAATTACTGCATCCTTCGTAGGTGGCGTGATTTCCTGGTTGTTTCTGATTACTCTGTCGGCTCCGATTGCGCGGTATTCCACTAAAATGGGGCCCTTTGATTTCTTTGCCCTAGTCCTGCTGGCGTTAGTTCTGATTGCTTCGATTGGCGGCAAGTCAATGAGTCGTTCTTTCTTTTCTGCCTGTTGTGGGATCTTTGCTCGTTACCTGGGATCGACAAAGCCACCGGTGGTCTCCGTCTTAAATTTGGTATCGAAGAGCTGAATGGTGGGTTAAAACTATTGCCGGTGTTGATTGGCATGTTCGCCATCAGTCAGATCATTTCGGACATCAGTCGTATTAAGGAAAAGATCGATGTGATCCCGGTAACCAAGCGACGAGATATGCTCTTCAAATGGCATGACTGGAAAACTCAGGCGGTTAATCTTATTAGATCATCGGTTATTG
>CALGUT010000320.1 GCA_937920335.1 uncultured Opitutales bacterium | reverse complement strand
CCGTCCTTCGAGCGCACCCGACACAGAAACTTCCTCCCAAGCCTGAGCAACTCAACGGACTCGATGATAACCGGCTCGGAAAATAATTCACGTTTGAACAGCGGAGTCGCCAGCACCTTATCCAACTTCTCGTAATGGTTATCCAGCGTTTCAGATTGCCCGTATCCGGAACTGGTTAAACTCATGGCGGCCCCACCCATCGCTGAGGCTGATAGAAATTTCCGACGATTCATCTTCATGGATCGAAACTAGTCGAAAGGGTTACTCTCTGGCAAACCTTCAGAGAAGAACTATCTTAAAAAAGGGACAGACCGTCCCGTTGACTATGCTGGGTATAACTATTGCCGAAGTTGAAACCGGCATCACCAAGTGAGTAAACGCAGTGCTGGACTTGACGGACCAGGAGTTGGATCCAACTATTATACCCGGGTCTTCCAAGAGAAATGACAGCTGATTCAATCAATCCCTCTCGAAATCCACCAAACCTAGCGAATTCATCATGACACAAGGATCTTTATCACCCGATTCCAAGGACAACCATGAAAGTTGCCGGCTCACCCGACGCACCTTTCTAAGTGGCTTGAGTGCGGCGGCACTAGCCGGGGTCGCCTGGCCACAAGAGTTGCTCGAAGCTGCTTCCCACGGATCCCACTCAGACGAATTCGGTAAACTCCTCCCTACCCGCGCCCTTGGAAAGACCGGTGAACGCGTCACCCTGCTCGGCCTCGGCGGAAACCACTTCCGCAAATTACCTGAGGACCAACAGGAGACTGCCATTGAGAAATCCATCGCCGGAGGTATCCGGTTCTTCGATACTGCGAACGCTTACGGAACCGATCAACTGAGTGAAAGGCTTTTTGGCAAATACCTTAACCCCAAATACCGGGACTCGATTTACCTCATGACCAAATCCATGGCCAAGGATCCAAAATTGGCTCGCGAACATTTGGAATGGTCCCTCCGTAATATGAAGACCGACCGACTCGACCTCTGGCAGCTTCACAATATTACCAGTATCGAGGATGCACACAATCTTTGGGACGACGGTGTCGTCGACGTCTTCCTAAAAGCACAGGAGGAAGGCAAAGTGCGCATGATAGGCTTTAGCGGTCACCATGATTTCCGGGCTCACAAGGAGATGCTAACCCTCTTTAAGCAACGAGGGGTTGCCCTTCAGACCGTACAAATGCCGGTCAATGTCGCCGATGCCAGTTACGACAGCTTCATTGAAGACGTCATACCGCTCGCACAGGAAATGGGGGTCGGCATACTGGCTATGAAAACCATGTGCGGCGGTCGCCTGTTTGGAGGTATCGGCGCAGGTTGGGGTGACCACGGCAAAACCCCGGCAGAGCCCATTATTCCCGACCTGCTCAAATTTCGCGACGCAACCGACTATGTGTGGTCCATGCCTATCGCTACGCGTATAGTCGGTTTCGACACTCTCGATCAACTTCACGAGCACATCGACGCAGCTAGACACCTGCGCACTTTATCCCCGCAACAACAGGCCACTATCATCCAGACTGCAGCGCAGAGATCCGGCCCGATCATGGAATTCTATAAACGCGATACACTGGCCTAGGTTCGAAGCCTACCCCCACCGGAGAAATCGCTTAGGGATCAACCTGGAACCCGAAGACAGGAAGGTGAGCAAGTCCAAAGAGCCTCAAAAGATGACGTTTTCCCTACTCGCTGTAAAATACTTCAATGCTCGGACCGTCTGCATAGTCTCCCCTTCCCTCTCGGCTGTCCTCTTGACCCCACGCCTACCCTATATTAACCACAACCAATGATTATTACCCCTTTAAAGAAACAACTACTGCCCTGTCTGCTCGGACTACTGTTTGCTGTCCTTTCAGTATCAGCCGCCAAGAGACCCAATATACTGTTCGCGTTTGCGGATGACTGGGGTTGGCCGCATGCCGGCGCCTATGGAGACAAGACGGTGAAGACGCCTGCCTTCGATAGGCTGGCCAGGGAAGGTGTTTTGTTTGAACACGCCTTTATTTCCAGTCCGTCCTGTTCTCCCTCTCGCAATGCGATCCTTACAGGGCAGCAGTTCTATCGCCTCGAAGAAGGCGCGAGCCTAAGGTCAACACTGGATGTTCGCAAACCGAACTTCATGTATCTTCTGAGTGATCAAGGCTATGAGATCGCCCACATGAGAAAGGCATGGGGGCCCGGGGACTTTGAGCCGGGCGGTTACACGGAACACCCGTGCGGACCGATGCGTGAATCGTTTGAGCAATTCATGGAAACCCGCGATACCGACAAACCGTTCTGCTTTTGGCTCGGTACGACGGATCCGCATAGAAGTTACGAGTTAGGCTCCGGTCGCGAGAGCGGTATGAACATCGATAACGTGGAGGTCCCCGCATTTTATCCAAACAGCGAAACCATACGCAGTGATATGGCCGACTATTACTGGGAAGTTCAGCGCTGGGACACCGACGTGGCTGCTGCATTGAAATTGCTCGAGCAAGCAGGCGAGTTGGAAAACACCCTCGTAGTGATGACGGGTGACCACGGGATGCCCTTCCCTCGCTGCAAAGGAAATCTCTATGACTGGGGTTCACGGGTGCCCTTAGCTATTCGCTGGGGTGATCAGGTGACGTCAGGCCGGACCGTGTCCGACTTCGTTTCCTTAACAGACCTTGCGCCGACATTCCTTACAGCTGCTGGAATCGAGGTTCCAGAAGTGATGACCGGTAAAAATCTGTTGCCGATACTGAGGTCCGATAAAGGGGGCCGTGTAGACAGGGAGCGGAACTTCGTGGTATATGGTCGTGAGCGCCATGGCGTCAGTCAGCAGTTTCCGTCCATGGATGGTTATCCATCCCGCGCGATACGAACGGACGATTGGTTGTTGATCCTTAACCTTGAGCCTGATCGCTGGCCAGCAGGCGTGCCGTCTGGTGCGACTCACCCAAATGATAGTTATACCGATTGTGATGCCGGCCCAACCAAGACTTTTCTGCTCGAGCAGAAAGACACCAGTGAGCTCGCCAGATACTATGCGCTCAGCTTTGCCAAGCGGCCTGAGCTGGAGTTGTACGATTGCAACGCTGATCCAGATCAGGTGAACAATCTCGCGGATGATCCTAAGTATCAGAAAACCTTATACGGTTTAAAGAAGCAGTTGACGGCATACTTGTCCACTACAGGAGACCCGAGGTTCACGGATGCACCGGTACTGTTTGATCAGTACCCTTATCGCACACCCTATATGGATGACCGATTCAAAGAAAAGGGCTATCGATACTCAGAGGAAACGAATTGGATTCCTGCGAAGATCAAAGAATAGGCGGAATTGGCGTCAAGGTTCACCGTGTCCAGAATAGCCTTTAGGCGACGTTGAAAGGAATAACGCTTTTGCTTCTTCCGATACTCTATGAGCGATACGCTACAGGAAAATTGTTTCGTATCCGTACCATGGTTACGTTAATTACTTATGCAAAGGTTCTACGTTTGACCCCTTTGGCCTGCAGAATAGCCTTTAGGGGAATAGCAGAGACATCGGTAACACTTTATCTGAAGACATAGGTTACAGTTCTGAAGTGTATTGTTTAGTGTTATGGGTCAAGATTTGGTTGGTCGGCAGGTTGCGTTGGTTCGTGGAGGCCGTCCTCCGTAGGAGGTGCCGCGTAGCGGCAAGGCCGGAGCGAAGCGACGCAACCTGCTGGATGAATAGGTTCATGTTATTTCCTTTTGATTTTGTTCTGTTTCCTTCGATCTCGACTCGACTTCGGAGCTTGGTCTGGCTTTACGATTATGCTGTCGGGCCGCCATGGATCCGGGCAGTTAAACTCTAGATTACCCAAATGCAGGTTGGCATAATGCCGCTCGGTGATTGCCTGCTCGTTTTCAAACAGCCCGACATGACAACCGGCGAAGATCTCACTCATATAGAAGTTTTTGCCCTGGTGGGAGATATGCCCTGACTGACTCACGCGCTTCACTTCATAATCATCCGGATAGAGCATTTTGTACTTTTCGCCAAGGCGCCTGGAACTCTTGTGGTAAATTTCGGCAGGTCGAAGCATGTCCAGACTCTCATGGGGCCGATCATGATTATACTCATGCCTCCATCGTTCGAAACGCTTCTTCTGCCCCGATAGATTGCGCGATGGCGGCTTGGTGGCTTCCGCCGTCAGATCGCGGTGCATGCGCTCATGGGAACCATTTTCATGCGGAGAGGCGGGTGTCATAAACTCCACGCGTATGCCCTGTTCCATCCACCAGACACTCAGTTGCGACAGGCCTCCCAGCGCACCGGAGGCAAACGGTGTGCCATTATCCACTCGGATGACATCGGGCACGCCATGGTAGCGCATCAGCTTTTTACATACGCGAAGCGGGCCCTTGAACTGCTGGTTTTCACAGGCATAGCATCCAATCACGAAGCGACTGTAACGGTCGCACGTGGTCAACGGATCACAGCGCTGCCCATCTTGCAGGAGGAACCAGCCCTTGAAGTCGAAAGTCCATACTTCGTTCGGCCGGGTCGGCTCTGTCAGATGCTCTGGATGGACCCGATACACACCCGCCTTACGCTTACGCTTCTGGCTCAGACCGTGGCGGCTGAGGACCAAGGCAATGGTGCTTTCGTGGGGCGGGCGCTCGATGCCATGAATCTTCAGCAGCAGATCGCGGATCTTCTTCGGTCCCCAAGTCGGATGCTTGCGACGCTCCTTCAGTATCAGCTTCTCAACCGCGTCCACCGTTGCGTTCGGGCAATGCTTCGGGCGACGACTGCGCTCCTTCAAGCCGTCTCGGCCTTCGGCTTCATAGCGCAATAGATACTTGTGACCCGTCTTTCGACTGATCCCAAAGTCCTTGCACAAGTTACTTATCGTAAAACGGCCCGTCTGGGCCAAGCTAACAAAACGCTCTTTTTCGTTCATCGGTTCGGTTACTTTCCATGGCATAAGTGCCAATCAAAAGTG
>CALGUT010000319.1 GCA_937920335.1 uncultured Opitutales bacterium | reverse complement strand
TCGTTCATTTTCTCGCTCATGGGAATCGCACTCTTTGTTTTCTATAAATCCAATCCAGAGCTGCTCGGCCCCCTACAAAAGAACGATCAAATCCTACCCTGGTTTGTCGCCAACCAAATGCCTGCAGGATTAGCTGGGCTGGTCATTGCAGGCGTGTTTGCAGCAGCCATGTCCAGCCTGGATAGCAGCATGCACTCCATTTGCACCGCGGTTTCAAATGATTTCATAAAACGATTCCGCGACAATTGGAGCGACAGCGATCAACTTAAATTCGCCCGAAAGCTGGTCGCCTTCCTTGGAGTCCTGGGAACTGTATTTGCTCTCGTGCTTTCCTCAATGGATACCGGACATATATTCGATTTACTAGTAAGTATCTTGGGGCTTATTGGCAGTCCTCTTGCTGGATTATTCCTACTGGGACTCTTCGTGAAGCAGGCAAAGGCCATTCATGCATGGATAGGTGTTTCCTGTAGCTTATTAGCCATCCTATACAGCAAATACTTCACTGATCTCAATGGACTATTATACGGATTGGTTGGTATTGGTATATGCGTTGGAGTAGGATTCCTAACTTCCTTAATCATTCCTCAGAAACAAAATGCATAGGAGTACCTACTTTTTCATCGCCCTTTGCTCTTTGCTTTTTGCTCTACGAGCTGATTCAGCTCGCATGAATGTATTGTTCATTGCGATCGATGACATGAACGATTGGACGACACTGTTTGATAAAACCAATCCGATTCAAACACCCAACCTGGAACGCCTGGCAGAACGTGGCACCTTCTTCGCCAGAGGTTATTGTAACTCACCGGCCTGCAATCCTTCACGTGCATCGGTACTAAGCGGCGTACGACCTTCCACCAGTGGAGTTTATAACAATAGCAGCAACTGGAACAAGGCGATGCCGGATGTCACCATCCTGCCGCAACATTTCAAGAATAACGGTTATCGCACTTATGCTTCGGGTAAAATATTCCACCACCATGGAACGGCGTTCTATCGCTACGAAGCTTTCGATGAGTATGTAGAGTTCCCGACCAAACAGCCAGATCGACCCATGCCGCCAGAGGCGAATTTGAATGGAATAAACCAATGGACAAGACCCGATGGAAAAAAGGGCGATGTAAGCCGGAATTTCGACTGGGGAGTTTATCCTCCGGATGAAGACTTTCACATCGATAACCGCACCGTGGACTGGGCCATTGATAAAATTGAGAAAGCGGAGGCCCCCTTCTTTATCGCAACCGGAATCTTCAGACCACACATGCCGTTTTATGCTCCGCAGGCCTGGTACGACCAATACCCGATGCAGGACTTAACGATGCCGAAGCTAAACGCAGAAGACCTCAATGACCTGCCAGCGGAAGCCGAGGCGATGATTCATCCACCCACGCGATCATTTATGAGTACTTTCGCTGCTGAGCGGACCCGCGATCCCAAAATTTTTGAGAAGGCCGTTCGGGGTTATCAAGCCGCGTCAAGTTTCGCCGACTACCAGGTGGGTCGGTTGATCGATGCACTCGACCAAAGTGGTAAGTCGGACAACACCATCATCGTGCTTTGGTCCGATCACGGATTTCACCTGAGCGAGAAAGAGCACTGGGAAAAATTTGTCCTCTACGAAAAAGCCACCCGCATCCCTTACATCGTTGTCGCTCCCGGTTTCAAAAACGGTCAGGTCAGCTACCGTCCGGTTACCTTGATTGATCTCTACCCGACTCTTGTGGAACTGTGTGGGCTACCGGAACCGGATCACTTGGAGGGTGAAAGCTTGATCCCTTTACTGAAGAACCCCAAAGCTAAGAAGAAACCGGCTATCATCACCTACGGCAAAGACAACCATGCTATTCGTGATGAACGGTATCGGTATATACGATACGCGGGTGGAGATGAAGAATTGTACGACACGGAAAACGATCCCCATGAGTGGGCTAACCTTGCAAACAAACCTGGTAGTCGAAGGATCATGGATGAGCTTTCCAAGTGGATGCCGGAGTCCAGTGCGAATCCGATAGAAGCTACCCGATAATGAGAATCTTCGATCTTCTAAATCAAGGTAGGGCTACAGCGTCCTCGCTGTGCCGTTCCAATGTATCTTTTTGTGGCATAGCCGGAGGCTATTGCCCTACCATTCTAGCGCTCTTCGCTCTTTGCTCTACGCTGTCCGCTTCAGCCATCGCGCGGCCAAACGTCCTCCTCATCGTCTCAGAAGACAACGGTCAGGAACTCGGCTGCTACGGAGAACCATTTGTTCAAACTCCGGTTCTGGATAAGCTCGCGTCTGAAGGAGTGCTCTTCAAAAACGCTTACGTCGCGCAGGCCGGCTGCAGTCAGTCGCGGGCGTCTTATCTAACAGGGCTTTATCCCCACCAAAACGGGCAGATCGGTTTGGCCACCTGGAAGTTCAGAATGTACGACGATAACACGCCGAACATAGTTCGCAGTTTAAAAGAGGCCAGCTATCGAACTGGAATAATCGGAAAAATCCACATCAATCCCGAATCTGCTTTTCCCTTCGATTTCCACAAGATTCCATCCGCAAACTTCAATCGCAAGGATCTGGCAGGTTACGCCCGCGAGGCAAAGGCCTTTATCAACGCCGACGACAAACCGTTTTTCCTGAGCGTCAACTATCCGGATCCTCATCGCCCCTTTACCACCCAGGTGAACGGCCTGCCGAAGAAACCTCTCACTGGTGATGACGTAAAGCCGCTAAGCTACTTTGGCATCGATACCCCTGAGTTACGCCAACAGACCGCTGACTACTATAACTGTATGAGTCGGCTGGACACACTGGTCGGTGACCTTCTCCAAGTTCTGGAGGAAAGCGGCAAAGCCGAGGACACGCTGGTCTTTTATTTTGGGGACCACGGCGCAGACATGCTGCGCGGTAAACGCACCTCCTACGAAGGCGGGACACGCGTTCCGCTCATCGTCCGCTGGCCAAAGAAGATTAAGACTAACCACGTATCCACTGAATTGGTTTCACTGATCGATCTCGCTCCCACGATCTTCGAAGCCACCGGAACTCAGGCCATCTCCGACCTTCCAGGTCTTTCACTGATTCCGCTTCTCAAAGCGGAGAAAACAATATGGAGAAACTACCTATTCACCGAATTCCACATCCATTCCGCTCACAACTACTACCCGCAAAGAACGGTGCAAGATAGCCGCTACAAACTGATCTACAATTTAATGCCAGGTATCGTTAATCCAGGTTATCAATTTACCAACCAGCGTTTCTTCGACAGTCTACACCAAACAATCGAGTCCGCCTCAGAACCGATACGAAGTGCCTACCTCAAAATGGAGCGACCTCCTGCGTACGAACTCTACGATCTTCGGGAAGATCCGTATGAGTTTCATAACCTCGCATCCGACCCTGAATATGCACACATTCTTTCGCGATTGCAAAAAGAGCTATATGACTGGCGTAAACGGACTAACGACCCGATGCTCGACTATAACAATGTCCTTCGACTCAAAGCCGAGATTGATGCCTGCTTCGTAGACGGAACCCCGGACAAGGCGAAGCTCACACTCACCTACCCCGACTACTTCTTCTCCGACCTAAATCCTGATCCTGATCCTGATCTTAATCGAGACAGTCAGGATTAAATAACGATCCGGATAACGATTATGATCACGATAAAGATATTTCTTCCGAGCCTCCTCATTCTTCTCCTTCAACCTTTTGCTTTCAGTCTTCGACCTTCCCTGGCGGCTAAGCAGTTGAACGTCCTCTTCATCGCGATCGATGATCTCCGCCCTAACCTCGGTTGCTATGGCGACGAAATCGCCATCACTCCGAATTTCGATCGCTTGGCGGCACAGGGCATGCTCTTCAATCGCGCCTATTGTCAGCTCGCAGTATGCGGACCGTCTCGGCTCTCTGTGCTCTCGGGAGTTCGTCCTGATACGAATCAGGTCTGGGATCTGAACACTCATTTCAGGGAAGCGTTGCCCGAACTCGTCTCACTTCCTCAGCATTTCAAAAACAACGGATACCACACGCGATCCATTGGGAAAATATTCCATGGAAGCGGCGTTTCGATGAAAGACCCACCCTCATGGTCTGAGGATCCGCTTTACGAATCTGGAAGAAAACATGAGTGGCGCTATGCATCTGCTGAGAATCGTGCAGTTGTCACATTGAAGCGCAGCGCTACCGAAGCCGAAGACGTGCCAGACAGTACATTCGTAGATGGGTTGGTATGCGATGCAGCCGAGGAAGCTTTGAAGACTTTCAGTAAAAACGAGCAACCTTTCTTCCTGGGAGTCGGCTTTAGGAAACCACACCTTCCATTCGTCGCACCCAAGAAATACTGGGATCTCTACGATCCAAACGATATTCCGAAACGAGCTACCAAAACCCACCCACGAGGAGCTCCCGAATATGCCACCCGTACCTGGAACGAAATTGAAGGCTATACAGACATCCCTAAAGACCTAACAGCCATCCCAGATGAGAAAATCGATCAACTCCGACACGGTTACTACGCATGCATCAGTTACATTGATGCATTGCTGGGACGACTCATAGGCAAACTTGAAGCACTCGACCTCTCCGACAACACCGTCATTTGCCTCTGGGGCGACCACGGTTTTCACCTCGGCGAACAAGGACTCTGGACCAAAGCCAACAATTACGAACTGGCTGCCCGGGTTCCCATGATATTCTCCATACCCGGACAACCAAATACGGGTGCCACCTCCAATGCATTAGTGGAGCTGGTCGACATCTACCCCACCCTGGTCGAGCTGTGCGGTTTGGACATACCCGACAAGCTGGAAGGCCTCAGCATTAAACCCCTACTGAAAGATCCTGACAGTCCTTGGAAAACCGCGGCGTTTAGCCAGTATCCAAGAGACTATACCGAAATCAAACACAAGAGACAAGGCGATGTAATGGGTTACGCTGTCCGCACCGAAAACTACCGCTACGTT
>CALGUT010000318.1 GCA_937920335.1 uncultured Opitutales bacterium | reverse complement strand
TACCTCTAATCTTTTTCAGTACATCGAATCCGTCCAAACGGGGCATCATAACATCGCACAAAATCAGATCCGGTGACTTCTCTTCTGCGAGTTCGACACCTTCCACCCCGTCACATGCTTCAACCACGTTGTAGCCTTCTAACTCCAGAAGGTCGACCATTGGCAGTCGGATAGACGCTTCATCTTCAATAACTAAGATTGTGGACATGCTTTGAAGTTCGTGGAGTGGATTCAGAGAGGTAGGCAAACTGTAAACGTGGTGCCATCACCCTCTATAGATTCATAGCTAATGGTGCCACCGTGCGCTTCCACTGCCCTCTTGGCAATATTCAACCCCAATCCAGTGCCCTTGATATCTGCCACATTCGAGGCCCTGTGAAAGGATTCGAATAAATGCCCATGGTCCATTACTGGAATTCCGATACCCTTATCACTTACAGTAATATCTATAAATCCCATGCTCTTTTTAACCGTAAACAGTACCTTAGAGTCTTTACTCGAATACTTCAGCGCATTTTCCAGAAGATTGAATAAAACGTGTTTCATGAGATTCTCATCGAGCAGCAAAGGAGTTCCGAGTGCCTTATCATAATCCAGCGTTATCCGTGGAACCTTTCGATCGATCTCCAGTTGCTCAATGGTACTCACGCAAAACTCTCTAAAATTTGAAGCGACTGGATTGAAAGCGAGGCGTCCCTGCTCAGATTGAGTAACAAGCGTTACACCATCAATCAGCTCTTGAATTCGCGTAATGGACGACTGGATATTCTCAAAATGAGTTAACTTGCGATCAGCAGAGATCTGTTCGCCACCTCGAATAAGCACTTGAGTAGACGAAGAAATCGCAGTCATAGGAGTTCTGATTTCGTGAGACAAGATCGAGAAGAATCGGCTATCAGGTTTGATGATCTCGGAGGACCGACGGGTGTCTTTTACCTTAGGATCTAAACGGATACTAACCTGATCGATCTCAGCTTCAGAGGGAGTTGAATCCCGGTCTCTCGCCGCACGGATCACCATATATACCACAACAACGAATACTCCACATATCCCAGCTAAAACCAGAAACACACCTAGCGACGGTGAGGACTCCGCGAACGAAAGCGTCCCGAGCACCAACAAACCGGCCAATAGAGAAAGCCCCAAAAATTGGTTTTCCAGAGCAATCGAAGAACGTCTTTTCACATTATCACTGAAAGAGACTATCTTACTTTACTCAAGAAACTACTATTATCATCGAAAGCGCTCAACGAATCCCACTTTTCGATGCACCTTGGAAAGCATCTTGTAAGCTTTCCTCTGCGCGATGTCCGCTCCGGATTTTAATACTTCGTCCAAGTAGGCCTTATCCTCGATAATTTCTTCAAAACGTTCGCGGATCGGACGAAGGCCCTCAACTACCACTTCTCCAACCGCTTTCTTGAAATCACCGTACCCCTTGCCAACAAATTCAGCCTCGTGCTCTTCCACCGACTTACCCGAAAAGCCGCTCATAATAGATAGCAAATTCGTTACTCCTGCTTTGTCCGGACCCGATTTAACCTCAGAGCCTGAATCCGTCACCGCCCGTGAAATCTTTTTCCGAATCTGATCAGGCTCGTCGGTCAGCAGCAGGTAAGCCCCTTGATTTTCGTCAGATTTGGACATCTTTCGATTCGGATCCTGAAGTGACAAAATCCGGGCCCCGGTAGTCGCAATTTGCGGTTCCGGAATCTTAAACGTCTCCGAATAAGTGCTATTAAAGCGCTCAGCTATATTGCGGGCTAATTCAAGGTGTTGCTTCTGATCTTCGCCCACTGGAACGATATCGGCATTGTATAAGAGAATATCGGCTGCCATCAGAACGGGATAAAACAAGAGCCCGGAATTGAGCGGTGCACCCTTTGCTGTCTTATCTTTAAACTGCGTCATCCGCTGAAGCTCGCCCAAGGGAGTCAGGCATCCAAGAACCCAGGCAAGGTCCGCATGACCGACGACATGGGATTGAATAAAAATCGTGCACTTCTCAGGGTCCAACCCGCAGGCAATATACTGAGCAACCAGGGAGCGTGTTCGTAGACGTAAATCAGCAGGTGTATAGGGAACCGTAATGGCGTGCATGTTAACAATAGGGAACAAGCAATCGTTATCATCCAGCATTGATGTCCAATGTCTAATCGCTCCCAGATAATTTCCAATGGTCAAAATACCTGATGGCTGGGCAGCGGTTAATACAGTCTTTTTTTCTGAATCACTCATAACAGTAAAAGCGGATTAGCAAGTCAGAGTTTTTTTTTCTGATCAATCATTAAGCCCCCAGAGATTTACAAGGATCCGGCTCTCGCTAAGTCGCCGTCTCCGTAAATCGTTGCTCACGAATAACCGTCACTTTAATCGTACTCGGGTATTGGAGTTCCTCTTCGATTCGATTTCGAATGGTTCGTGCGATTTTCCGGGCATCCTGTGAGTTAACGTGATCAGGCTCCACCATCACCCGTATTTCACGCCCGGCCTGAATAGCATACACCTCTGAAATACCGTCAATATCCTTGGCGATACTTTCCAGCCGCTCCAAACGCTTAACGTAAGCATCTAACGATTCGACGCGTGCTCCAGGTCGCGTAGCAGAAACAGAATCTGCAATCATAAGGAGGGGTGCGTACAAACTCGTAGGCTCTACTTCCTTGTGGTGGGCCTCAACCGCGTTCGCAACCGCCTCGTTTTCTCCATAACCACGAAGGATTCGTGCCGCCATCATGGCGTGGCTACCTTCATACTCATGCTCGACTGCCTTACCAATGTCGTGAAGTAGACCTGCACGTTTGGCAAGGTTTGGATCCAAACCAAGCTCGGAAGCCAACATTGAGCATATGTAGGCGCATTCAATGGAATGCTCCAAGGTATTTTGGTTTAACGAATAACGATACTTCAACTTACCCAACAAGCTCAGCACTTCACTTGGCAAACCCGTTAAGTTAAGCTTTTGGACGGCTTCTTCACCGTATTGAAAAACAAGATTATCGATTTCCTTCTGACCCTTCTGAATCGACTCCTCGATACTCGCGGGATGAATACGACCATCTTTAACAAGCAGTTCTAGCGCTACACGAGCTGCCTCTCTGCGAACGGGATCAAAACAGGAGATCAATACACTGCCAGGAAGCTCATCGATCATTAAGGTCACACCCGTAAGCGCTTCAAAGGCTTTGATGTTCCTGCCCTCTTTACCGATGATTCTCCCTTTCATCTCATCATTCGGCAGCGCAACTGTCGAAGCTGCATTACTCGCGTCCGGCGTGCTGGCAATTCGTTGCATCGTCGTCAATAGGATGCGTTTTGCTTCTCGTTGAACCTCCTGCTCCGACTGATTCAGCAACTGCTGCCTCATTTCGCGTAAGTCATCCTCACACTCCCGGCGAACTTCATCCTCAAGCCGACTCCGGATAAGGTCAGGACTCAATTGAGCCAACTCTTCCAATTTTTGCCGGTAAGTGGTCGTCTGAGAGGCAATCGCTGACGACTGCTGCTCCAGCCCGTGTTCACGTTCCGAGATCTGCGTAAGTCGTTTTTGTAAATCTTGATCCAGAACGGTGGCAGATTTCTCCTTCACCACGAGTTCCTTCTCTCGATCAGTCAGGTCGGAGCGCAGGGTATGTATTTCCTGCTCCAGTTCCTGCCGAAGTTTCTTAATTTCCAGGTCAGCTTCAGCCAATTGCTGTTTTCGATCAACCGAAGCCTCTTTTCGCGCAAGTTCTACAATACTGGAAGCTTCCACCTGGGCTTTTGCCCGATATCGAAATGTTAGTATCCATACTGCCAGTATTCCAAGCGCGACTCCCAGTACACCAAAAAGTAGCGTGTTCGGGTCCATAGTTCGTTTTCAATTTCAAGTCCAAAGAGCCTACATTACCTGAGCTATCAACGATTTAGGTCAATTTAAAACGTAGATTTTAGAGTTCCCAATCACCAACTTCTACTGTTAATACTAAAACATCCTTTTTAATTTCGGGAACCGCTGTCGGCCAGGCAGCTCTATTTACTTGGGATTCCACACCAAGAGCCCAAATTCTACCTGCCTTTTCCATTGATTACAGATTTAATTCAATCCCTGTTTAACCCGCGAAGCCGGGCTCGATCGTCAGGAAGTACGGGATTGAAGAGCGATGACCACCCCAGATGGGATTGGATAAGCCCTATCAGTATACTACTCTTAATGATCGGGGGAGTGTTTTTTATCTATAGTGCTCAGCTGAACTCATCCTCATCCCATTGGAAGATGCAGATCGTATGGATCTTGCTTGGAGCATTGGTCTACGTCGCGGTTTCCTTCGTGGACTATGACGTTTTCATGAAATACAGCCATTGGCTTTACATACTCAGCCTGGGACTACTGGCATCCGTGTGGCTGTTTGGAATCGAAAGAGATGGTGCCAAACGCTGGATTGACCTTGGATTTTTCAACTTTCAGCCTTCTGAAGTCGCCAAGATTTCAGTCATGGTGAGCGTATCAAGTATCTTGGCACGATCCGAAATCGGCAAGGTAAAGGAATCCTTGACCGCTTTAGCAAAAGTTGCCTTGGTTGTACTCTTCCCAATGGGCTTCATACTCTTGCAGCCTGACCTGGGTTCTTCACTGGTTCTTATCCCCATGGTGCTCGGCCTTTTATACGTTTCCAATCTATCAATGCGGTTTTTTACAACCGTGTTTATGGGCTGCGTTCTCTTCGTAGGAATCGTCACCTGGGATGTGTTCCGCTACTATAACTTTTTAGAAGAAAACAACTATACTCCCACGAGCCATACACGGGCATACGAGGAACACTCTTACCTTCCCTACCTAAAAGACTACCAACGCAATCGCGTTCTGACATTTCTCATGCCAGATAAAGTAGATCCCAAAGGCAGTGGATGGAATCTAAACCAATCACTCATCTCGGTGGGCTCGGGTGGTTTAGCTGGCAAAGGGTGG
>CALGUT010000317.1 GCA_937920335.1 uncultured Opitutales bacterium | reverse complement strand
GGAAGCGCCCCGGATGCTACACCAAAGGTCGTTTCTAGTTTTGAATGGCTCAGTAAGGAACTGAGCCCCAAGTATAAGAGATAGGCTGCACCCAAATAGCGAACCGATGTGAAAAGCAGTTCGCTTTCGGTTAGCAAAATGCCTAGCCCAGCTATGGAAACGCTGATGTGTATAGATAGTCCTGCAGCTATTCCGAGAATCGTGAAGTAGACTGGGTAGCTCTTCGATTGCCCAAGACCGTTTTTCATTATTAAGAACATATCAGGTCCTGGGCTCATCATTGCGAAGAGCTGGGTAATAAGTAATACAACTATGACCTCAGGCATTCTTGGTTAGCGTACACAAATAAAGCGGACTTGAAAGTCCGCTTTATCACCTTTGCTGGTAAGTCTCAACCATAGGTCTCAGGGTGACTTATTGTATCATCAGGGGTCTATAAATAGCAGAATATGAGCAGTTTGTAGTTGTTGACAAGCTTTTTTGGTCTTCTAGAATCTAGTCGGCGTCATAAACAGCGACTGTGGTCCAAAGGTCTTTGTTATTGTCAACAAATTCGAGATGGATGGGGTGATCCTGATAAATATTCTGATCCGCAATGTGGTCGAATACGGCTGTCAGGCTGACTGAGTAATCCGTTTTAATGACGGGGCGAGGTGGAGTTTCCGCAGGAGTCCCCACATAGAGGGCAACGACGGTTTCGATCTCGCCCAACTTCTCGACGCGTTTCATAAATGCGGCTTTTTCCTCCTCAGAAACTTCCGGCTTTAGGTAAAAGAATACGGTGTGTACTAACATAATAGAGGTTTTGACCTATGAGCTTGGGGAAAACAAGACCCTATTTATAGTTGTAATCAGGAACCTTCGCGTGTGGGAAGCGTCCAGAAGGCACGGAAGCGGTCTACCTGATCCGATGCATTTTTCCATCGCCAAGAAGACCAAATCTAAGCAAGAAAAGTCCTCCTAAAACACACACTTTGCCTCAAGCACCTCACAGTTCAGTTCACAACGAATTCGATAGAGACGAAAAGCGAAAATGGCGGCCTATTATCCTCGCGGTGGTTGGGTCCATACTCTCGCACATGCTATTGTATCTGTTTATTCCTGAAACACTGATGATAATGGCTAGCACAGATGTGCCGAAGCAAAGCTGGCAGGAGTTCGATATCATCCTTGCGGAAGAGGAGCCGGAAGTCATGAAGCAGTTTGTTCCGGTGAATAAGGACGATATTCCCAACGCTCCGGATGACACCGAGAACTTTGCTTCTCAAGACGCTCAGGCTAAGAATACTGAGCTCAGAGAGGACTTAAATGAAGATACGCCTTTTATTGAGGGAGAATCGGAGGAGTTTAATAACCTGGTGCAGGGGCAACCGATTAATATCCCACCCAGCCCGCCGGTTCCTCCGTCTCAGGCGAATGATTCCCAACAGCAGCAACAGCAGCAGACGCCCAGTATTCCTCAAATCCGGATCAATCGGCCCATGGGCGAAGATCAGATCAATGAGGAGCGAGCCCGGACCCCTGTTGCATTGGAAGACGAAGCGATTGATGAGGAAAGCCCGCTGTCTATACCTGAGATCCCGGAGGAGGTTCCAGAGGATGAAGAAGCACTTGAAGTCGTGGAAAGTGAAGATGATGCCCTGGAAGATCGCACTAAGATCGATGACGGCGTAGTTCAGGATGAACGACCATTTACCCCTCCGCAGGACGCTCAACCTGAGCCGAATCCGGAGAATCGTCCAGCACGCTTGCCTCAGCCCAGAGTGAAGTATGCGAACAGCGGCCCGCTGAAACATCACATGGCCGGCGTGTCACAAATCGCGCAAATGGCGCAGTATTCGGCGGAATTTAGTGAATTCGGGGATTATCTGGAGCGTATGTTTGAAACGATTGAAATCGAATGGCATAACCTATTGAGCCAACAGCGTTTGGCGGAACGTCGTTCGAGAGTTTCAATTGCGTTTTTGATCAATGAGGATGGAGAGATCGTAGATTGGGAGATTGTGCAAACCACCTCCACGCTTCAGGCTCAGGTTATCTGCGCGGCAGCCATCAACAATCGGGCACCATTCGGTGAATGGTCACAGGATATGAAGACTACACTCAATGATCCGGAACGGATCATCGTAAACTTCCTATTCCGTTGAGTTTTAGTTATGGAGCTTGATTCGGTCTTCGAGAGTTTGCCGCTGGGCAGGAATGTCAAAGTGTTGGGGGTTCATCCTCTCGGACTGGTAGCGTTGGAGAAGCCTTGTGGGGTTCTATCTCATCCGAATGTTGAGGCGGATAGAAATCGTAGCTTGCTGCGTGCTGGGTGGAGTAAAGATCGTGAGCGTTATGCATGGAAACTCGGTGAGAAATCCGCTCGGTTTTATTTACTCCATCGCTTGGATTCAGCTACCTCAGGCGTCATTCTTGGTTGCGTGAATCCCAACCTCGCACGCGAACTGAAAAAGGAATTTGCAAAACGTCGAGTTTCGAAAACTTACACGGCAGTCGTGGGGGGCATTGTGCGGGATAGTGATACTCATTGGAAGGACAGCTTGAGGAAGCGCATGGTTGGGTCCCGGTTGAGGGTGGATGCAAATGCCCGAGGGGGAGGGCTGGCGGAAACTCGCGTGACAATTGTTGAATCAAAACGCAGCAACCCTCGGTTGACCTTGTTGCGGTTCAATCCGCTAACTGGGAGAACGCACCAGTTGCGCGTGCAATCCGCCAAACGTAATACTCCGATTCTGGGGGATACCACTTACGGAAACTTTTCATTCAATCGAGAGGTGCAAAAGGCGATCGGCAAGCAGCGGTTGTTTTTGCACGCTTCGTCCATTCGTATCCGATGGGATTGGAAAGAGGAGGCGCACGCTTTTAACGCTTTTTCAGAGACGCCTGAGGTATTCGAACGGGTGATGAAGTTGAAGTATTGATTGGGAAATAATCTGGTTGCTGGATGCAATCGCATGATCCTTATTCGTGATCATGATTTTACCACGCGAAAAGAAGTTAACTGAGGCTCAACTGAAAGAAGTCACCGAGATCGTCGAGTCCTTTAACTGTAAATTGCAGACGATAATTGGGACGGAACGCTCAATCTACGCGATTCTCGGTGATGAACGCAGTGAGACCATGGTAAATCGTCTGGAGGGATTATCCTATATCGATCGCGTCGATCGCATTCAAACTCAGAACAAGCTCATGAGCCGCCATTCAGATCTTGCAAGTCACAAGATCCAAATCGGAGGAGTTACCGTCGGAGAAGAACTGCTGGTTATTGCTGGCCAGTGCACGGTCGATCCGAAGAATCCTAATTACTTTATTGAAACAGCTCATGCGGTTAAGGAAGCAGGTGCTAAGGTCCTTCGTGGAGGGGTTTGGAAGCCCCGAACCACTCCTCATTCGTTTCAAGGCGACAACCGTTCGATAGAAACCGTACTGGAAGCGCGCGCTCAAACCGGGTTACCGGTGAATATCGAAGTGATGGACGAAGAGCAGTTGGCAATCGCGATGGATGCGAAGATCGATATGGTCCAGGTCGGTACCCGTAATGCATTGAACTACTCCTTGTTGAAGAAGATCGGAAGTGCCACCAAGGATAACGGTACTCTGGTGCTTTTGAAACGGGGTCTTCACATGGGCAAGACATCCGAGTTCGTATCCGCAGCTGAATATATCGTCGCAGCGGGTAATCCCAACGTGCTTTTGTGCCCCAGAGGAACGGCTCCAGGTTTGGATGGTTATCGAAATCACCCTGATGAGAGCATCACGCCACTGTTGAAGGAACAAACGTGGGCACCTGTCATCGTGGATCCGTCTCACTCCGTTGGGCGCGCCGTCTATGTGCCTTTCTGTTCGGCGGCAGCCATCGCTTATGGAGCAGACGGTGTATGTATCGAGAGCCATTTGGATCCTCAGGAAGGCATCGGTGATGATCCTAAGCAATCAGTTACGCCAGAGGTATTAAAGAATCTCATTGTTGAGCTAAAAGGGCTCTGGTCATTGCGCACGAAGTTTCAAAGTCCCTGAGTATCTCTTGTGTCGATGTCTGAACCTGCAACAATTAATCCAGGGTGGCGTGTCATCGCGTATTCAGTGCTTGGATTTGTCTTGCTGCTTGGTGTGTTGGTGGGGGTTCAGCGTCTATTTTATTACAATTACCGGATTCCTGAGTCGATGGTTTGGGAAAAGGTTGAGCAGGAGTCCGCTATCTATGACTTGGAACCGTCCTTTGTATTCGCTATTGTATTTGCTGAGAGTTCCTTTCGGCCTCGCGCCCGAAATACAGGTGGGAATGGAATGATGCAGGTGAGTGAGGCTACGTGGGGTGACATGTGTAACTACCCTTATGATCAGGTATGGGATTGGCAGGTAAATATAGAAGTCGGAACGGCCTATCTGGGGTGGTGTAAAGACTACCTGGAAAACAAGAAAAGCTTTTCCTATCCCTTACTCGCCGCTTGCTACAATAAAGGGCCAGACTTCGTAAGGAGAAATAAGTTTGATATTTCTGAAATTGGTAAGACCACAAACGTGGTTTATAAGGAGCTGTTCAAAGGAAACCTGTCGCCGATCGGCTATTAGAGGTCCGAGTAGGATTTGTGCCAGCTTTTGATCAATTCGGCGTCCGCTGCTCCGTCGAAGGTAATGATGCGGTACTTTGATCGATAACTGAATCCAGGTTTTAGGATAAATGAGCCTTTGACGACCGGCGAGAATACGAAGTAGGGCATTTTTTGGTGTATCCTTATTGGTTGAGGGTATCTGAAGTTGGAAGGATGATCCAATACCGCAAAACCTGCTTCCTCACCGTTGATGCGCCCAAATACCGCTATCCAATCGGGTGTGGTATGATTGGCAGTGACTCGGTCTCGTTTGCCATCGCTGGTCAGTATTTCCATGGGTGTTTCGAAATGTGTGATATCATCTGCGTTCCAGTGTGCACTTCCACGGAATCCGAAACCTCCATAGTGGTAGGGATGTAGGTAGATTTCCTCAGTCGTAGCGCACTGTTGCTCGATCTCAATGTCTATGATGAAAACACCGTCTTCTTCGCTTACGCGGACGTTCCATGCTTCGTCGATCGCTGCGCCTTTCTTAAGGCTGATTTGCTCGAGAGTGACCCTAAATGAATCATTGGCTACCTCCGATACCTGTTTGTGTCTTACCGTCCCGAGCTTCTGGTGCTGATTCCAGAAATCTACAACCTCATGTTTAAAGGTAGCGCGTGTCCAGGCGTTGAATACGGCATGTTGATGCACGTGACCGATCGGAAATGCATCGGTAAGAACCTTGCCCGATGGGGAATGAAGGGGGTGGATGAAGCCGCTTCTTGAGTAAATCGGATCTAGCTCGTTCGGTGGGGTAACTGTCTCAATATGGTAGCTGAGTACTGGCTTTCCCGAAGCGAATGCCGTTAACGCTTTGTTGGTCTCCTTTATCTCTATTTCACCTGCGGCTATAGATGTGAAGCAAACGATCGTAACGAGTGTCTTAAATGCGGTGTGTGTAGTCATCGAAAGAGCTAGGGTTAACTGGATGTCAGTTCGTGAGTTTCTGAATGCTGAATGCATTCGAGTATAGAGTATCAGTATTTGAGAGGATTAATTCAAAAGTAATGTGGTAAGAATGAAAAATTTTAAGTGACCTGAGTGGTTCGGATGCGTAGAATCACCTTCTACTCTTATGATACAATCAATTACTACCCGAACTCTTGTTCTATTGCTCGCTTTGTCAGCATTCGCTTTTGGTGCTGATCGCCCCAATATTCTGTGGATTACGAGCGAGGATAACAGCCCTTTTATTGGGTGCTATGGCGATCCTTTGGCCAACACACCGAATATCGACAGCATGGCTAAAACGGGTGTCCTCTATAAAAACGCCTATTCAACGGCTGCGGTTTGTGGTCCAGCCAGAACGACCCTGATTCTCGGGATGTATCCGCCGACGTTGGGAGGTGAGCATATGCGAAGCCAAACGCCGCTCCCCAGTTTTGTGAAGCTTTATCCCCAATACCTACAAGAGGCTGGTTACTATACGACCAACAATAGCAAGAAGGACTACAATATCGATCAGGACTTGCCTGGCTGGGACGATAGTAGTACCAAGGCCCATTGGAAAAATCGTCCTGATGGATCACCGTTTTTCGCGATTTTCAATACGAATATAACCCATGAGAGTCGTTTGCATCCGTCACGGCATACATTTCCTACTGGAGCAGATCCTGACAAGGTGCGTGTTCCAGCCTACCTTCCGGATACACCCACGGTTCGGAACAGGATCGCGACATACTATCATCGCATTGCTGAGATGGATACGTTTGTTGGCGAAAGGCTGAAGGAATTAAAAGATGCCGGGCTCGCTGAGGATACGATCGTCTTCTATTACTCAGACCACGGTGGTGTTATGCCTCGTAGCAAACGCTTCATCTATGACAGTGGCACCCATGTTCCTTTAGTGATTCACTTCCCCAAAAAATGGGAGCACTTGTCTCCGAATAAGCCGGGAACTAAAACAGATGAGTTGGTGGGGTTTGTAGATTTTGCGCCCACACTCTTGAGCCTCATCGGAGCCAAGATTCCCAAGCATATGCAGGGGCATGCCTTCCTCGGTGAGAAACGTTCTGAGCCAGCTGAATATGCTTACCTCTTTCGCGCGCGGGCTGATGAGCGTATCGACTTTAAACGAGGTCTTACGGATGGTCGTTACCGCTATATCCGAAACTACTTGGCTTACCTGCCAACAGGGCAACATGTAAACTACCTCTGGGACAACCCGGCAACCCCGGAATGGGAAGCGATGTTCAAGGCGGGCGAAACCAACGAAGCCCAAAGCGCATTCTTTCTGCCGGCACCGTTGGAAGAGCTATTTGATACCCAGGCGGATCCAGATGAAGTCAATAATCTCGTGGATAATCCGGCTCATAGGGAAACCTTGCTGAGAATGCGTGCGGCAAATCGTGCTCATATTCTGAATACGAGAGATACCGGATTTATGCCGGAAGCATTGATGGTAGAGTGGAGTAGGGGGTCCGGTAAGACGCCTTACCAAATAGGACAGGACGCTGTTCAATATCCTCTTGAAGAGATCTTGGATGCTGCGGACGCTTTGTTGGATAAAGGAAAGAAGGCTATGCCTGAACTTATCAAGCTTTTAGACTCTGACGATCCGTTAGTCCAATATTGGGCGTTAGTGAATTGTATGGTGTTGGGTAAGGATGCCTCGAGAGCGACTCGGAAAATTAAAGAGCTTACTCAAAGCACGATCGCTGCAACCCGTATCGCAGCGGCTGAGCATCTGGCTCGGATTGGAAAAATGGATCCACGTCCAGTCCTCAACGAAGTTCTTTTGAATAACCCCAATGTCCTGGCTCGATTACAAGCGATCAATGCACTCGACCATATACAGGCAAAGTATCCATACGATAAAACGGTATTTGAAAAATCGATGGCTATTTGGCCCATCAATGGCGATGATCTCGAAGCGGCTGAATGGATGGGACGTTATAAAGCCTACGATGTTCGAGTCATGGAATTCCTCGAAGCCCAGCGAGGAGAGTAACTGCTCGATTTGAATACCGTTAGCGGTTCTTCGTCTTCGGAACTCTTTCTGCGGCTACCAAATAGAGGTGGGCCAGTAGCTTGTTTTTTAGTGCCTCTGCAATTGCTGGTTTGTCCTCGCTAATGTCCCGACCTTCTTCAGTCGGGTTAGTGCTAACGTCGAACAGCTCAATGGCCTTGATGGAATCATCGCTGTTCCAAAAGAGCATGAGTTTGTGATCGCCTTGCCGAACAGCTGAAAATCCGCGACGGGGGCGGTGAAAGAACAGCGCTTCCTGGGGACGTTTAAATGATCTATGATCTCCTTTCATCAGCGATATCAAACTAACTCCATCTACTTCGTCAGACAGCTCGCGTGCATTGCCTCCAGCAAGGTCGTGGAAAGTGGGTAGGAAATCATAACCTGCAACCGGTGTTCTGGTCACGGAACCGGGTTTGATCCCTGGCCCTTTCACAATGAACGGAACTCGGATACCGCCTTCATAAAGATGATGTTTTGCACCGGTTAGTGGAGAATTGGGTGCCGTCTTTTCATTGTCTCCACCCGGTACCGTTCCGCGACCACCGTTGTCGGTGGTGAAAAAGATGTAGGTGTTTTCGTCGACACCAAGCGACTGAATGGTATCGATGAGTCGTCCCACACCGTCGTCCAGTTCTTCCATCATAGCGGCCCATGCGTGTGGGTAGGCACGGTCAGTGGGCCCTTTTTGCTGATACTTCTTGAGCATCTTTTCCGACGTCACGACTGACAGATGCTGTGCGTAGTAACTGACCTGGACATAAAATGGTTTTTCCGCTGTTACTTGTTCGTGCATGAATCCGATCGCTCGGTCCGTTACTGTCTTTGTTCGCTTGGGATCTTCGTTGTCGATAAAGTGGGGAGGTCCTTCAGCGTGATTGCCTGAGGCGATTCCCAGAGACTTCGGCATCCCACCAGTTATGTTTCCAGTCATACCATCACTGGCATCATAGCCGCTTTCTTCGGGAGTGGATATCATCTGCTCACCCCATTTTCCAAAGTGAGCGGTTTGATAGTCAGGATTGGCTGCTTTTAGAGCCTTGGGAATCGTAAGATGGTCAGCTGGAATCCATGAAGGGCTTGCGAATTCAGTGCCGCTTCTCGCGGCGGTCGTTCCGCACAGAATACTGCGACGGGTGGGTGTGCAAAGTGGAGCCGGAGAATAACCGCTCGTGAACCGCATACCGTTATGCATCAAACGATTCATATTGGGCGTTTCCAGATAGTCTGATCGGGAGCTCTTTAGCTTGGGGTCCATATAATCTGACAATTGGCTCCAACCGTGATCGTCGGTCAGAATCAGAACAATGTTGGGACTCGTATTTGCTTCGAGAAAGTTCGCCGTAGCGACGACAAGGAAAGTGGCAAACAGCGACTTTAGCTTCATAGTGGAAAAATGGGTTTTAGAGAGAAGGTAATTTGTATATCCAGCCAGAGATTGTGATGGGTTCTCTGGTTGGTCAATATCTACGACTTGAGTGGATTTTGTACGCAAGAAGCCCGGGTGCTTCCAGCTCCCCGGGCTTCTAAGAACAGAACTACTACAAACTAAAACTTAAATGTATTACTGAGGTAAATGGTGCGTGGATTCGGAATCCGAATCACCGCGACCTGACCATCTGGATTGGTCTTTACAGGAATATCGTCATTGTCGCCAATGGCATTGCGAATGTTTAGCTGAATTTTCCAGTCGATCTTGTCTGTCAGCTGCTTTTCATAGGAAAGCCAAAAGTCGCCACTGAAAAGGCCATCATCAAAGAAGGGCTGGTTTACATCAGGTATGGGAACACCCGTTTCCGGCTCGAGCGTGAAAACATATCCCGTAGCCGCCTTGCTCTCCCAGCGTCCGGCTCCTCCGATAGATAAGCCTTTCAGCCGTCCTTCCATAAACCGATAGGAGTTAACAATAGTGTAGCGCCACTCGCGTTGTTCGTTCGACACAGTATTGTCTAGTGCGGTTGCTCCGCGGATGGGAGCAACGCTCTCTGACAACCAGACTTCATCAATCGGACGTGTGGCTACATCGCCGGAGGCGTCTCTTCGCAACTCGCCGAGGCGGGTACTGTTAAGGTTTGCCGTGAATTCTTCCACAACGGCTGCCATTACTGAGGCGGTATTGCTAGCTATTGTCTCCTGTTGGCTGATATTGGCGAAAATTCTCCAACCGGGAATCGGATTCGCGACCATCTCTAGCTCAAACCCTTCCGCAACACGATCTTGGGTGGATCTAAGAGCGGGAATATTATCCCATTCTATCTGATCCCAGACGCCGTCTCCTAGCTCGTTGTCTGCTTGTCGTGGGTTGGTGATTTCGCGGAGCTCCGCGGGAACCGCGTTAAGCATTTGCGTATAGAAGGTGTCATAGTCCTGAATTGGGAAAGCGGCCGGATCTCCTTTAACCGTTACCAACTGATTATCAAAAGTTCTACCCGTAAGATCAGCATCTCGGTAGTTGTTAATACGGCCAAATGCTTCCTGGGCTACATTTACCGATACGCCAGCATCCACATCGCTCAGCGTTGTGGAAAACCAGTTCGCTTTGATGATAAACTTGTTGTCGTTGATTCCAAGCTGAACTCCGTATTCTTCAGTGGTGCCTGTAGGTTGTCCGATTGGCTGACCAAGAGCATTATTTCTTAGCCCGACTGGATTGAAGTTTTCTGATTCAGCGTAATGTGCTTGCAGATCTATGCCACCTGGGAGCTCTCCAAGCAGATCTTCGGGAAACCGTCCAACGATACTCCATGTAGTTGTGTCTCCGGTTTCTTCAAGACTAGGCGTATCAGAGAGGCGTGAAAAACCAGGAGTCCATCGGCCCAAGTCGTCACGGTCGTCGAAGCCTACTTCCGCTTCTGTTGCTCTGCTAAAACTCGTTGTGTCATCTTCCCGATATCCAAAGAGACCGATCAGGTTTTCATTTAGCAAATAACTTTGCCAAGCGAAGGCCTTGGCTTCGATGTTGGTTTGGCTGATTCCTTCATTGTTAAGGTATCGTTCAACCTGAACATCTCCGGTTCTGAGTGTCCTTTCAGCAGTCGCTGAACTGGTGTCGGTATAAAGAACGTTATATGAGTCTCCGGGTTGTGGGCGATCCACATTCAGCTGGTTGATTCTTACATCATCCAACGATTGGACTCCGAGCAAGGAATCACTGCTAAAGAAAACATAGCTTGCCGTGCTACGTGCAGCATTGAGTGTGTTGCCTTGGACAGCCGAACGCACATCAAACGAATCGCTCACCCAGGCTTCTCTCCAATTATAGCTGTGGTTATCACGGGTATGGTCATTATAAAGACCGGTGATACGATGGCGACCGAACCATTTTAAAAATCCGTCGTTTTCCGTAAGGTCAAATTCGCCGAATACAGTCACTCTGAAGGTTTCCCGATCGATCTCTGCAAACCGGGTTTCGGGACGCCCTACGCGGGTATAGGCTCTTCCCAGATTAGGATTTGGTTGTCCGTTCGGTAGGTATTCGGAAATAGATACGTAAAGGTCGTAGGGCCCGGTTGTACTGGTTCCTCCACTTCCTTGGAATAGGAAGTCTTGATAGGATTCATAGTGTTGATCATCATAGGCAATCTCTACGGCTAACTTGTTGTCGAAGAAGCTTTGCTCTAACGCGAAGTTCTTGGCGTCGAATTCGCGTTCAACGAGATCGATTCCACCTGAGTAGACATTGTTTCTATAATCGAATACGTTCGTGTTCTGAATCGTGGGCGGTGCGAATCCGATTGCATAGGGTTCTGAGTAGGGACTGTTTGCGTGGTAGTCGACTGTCCGGTTCAGGGCAGTATCTCCCGGTGCATCGGGACCAAATGCTGCGATCGCTCCCGGAGAACCTGCGAGTCCGGTACTCGCTAAGGTATCAAGGTTGCGGTTCCAGGTTAGGAGACTTTGGTAGCCTTGGAGTCCGTTGCCAGATCCCAGGTCGGCCGAATTACTGTTCGGGTTGTCCCATGCGGCTGCGATCCAGCGGAACCAACTCGGGTGCGTGTTAGTGTTGATGCCACCTTCAGCATTTATCTCCAAAGGATTGTACGTTGTTTGGAACTCCCAAGTGCCCCCTTCACTGGGGGATACTACGCGACCTGGAGGTGCGATGCCGGAAAACTGTTCTATATTTGCGGGAATCGGCTCAAACCACCCATGATAGGCAACGGTCGGTGGAATGATCTCAACGGGAGAACCATTTTGGTCGCCCTTTTCAAAGTTCATACGGAATTTTGTGGCATCAAAAATGTCACTACCTTTGTTTTCTAATAAGACCACATCCAATGCTCCGTAGATACGGGTTTGGTCTTCGAATGCGGGATCCTGCTTGAATTTTTGGCTTTCATTTAAAAATGAAACCCGAAGCGCTACGCGATCTTCCACGATGCTTTTGTTGTAGTCGAACTCCGTGCGCCAACTGCTGTAATTGTCGAAGCGAACCCCAATTTCCCCGAAGTCGCTGTTCTGTATGGCTTGTTTGGTTGAGTTTTCAATAACACCGCCTGGGCTGCCAATCCCGAACAATAGTGAATTAGGACCGCGGCTAACAGTCACTCGATCGGTGTTATAGCTGTCGAATGGGATGTCGGTGAGGAACAGTCCGCGTGTTAGATCGGCTCGTCCCAGTCCGCGAATCCGTTGATTAAATTGTGGGTTGGTTCGCTCGCCTGATGTCAGGAATCGACCCCCATTATTCTCGTCTGCAGTCGCACCTGAGAAGTTTCCTTGGTAGCCGCCAACTTCAGTATTTGAAGTATAGGATAGTAAGGTTGCTGCATCGGTAGCTCCGGTGTCGTCTAAAAACTCAGACGTGTATACGCTAATAGCTGCCCCAAGGTCTTTAAGGTCAGTTCGTACACGAGTTCCGGCGAGAGTTGCCGTTGCTGTGTATCCAGTATCCTCGGAGGCATCGACCGTAAATGGGCTGAGGTCGAATACTTCTTCTTCGTCGGTGCTTTCCTGTCCGGAAGTAGCGGGTGGGGCTACCAGGAGCAGGGTTGAAAGGAGTCCACTTAAGAACCCCTTATTTCGGTTATTTTCTAGTCTCATGTCAGATTGCGTGGGCTTTTCAGTTAGTAGTGGGAGTTGT
>CALGUT010000316.1 GCA_937920335.1 uncultured Opitutales bacterium | reverse complement strand
AATTTAAAATATCTTTGAACAGAGGGAACGCTCGGGAAGACAAAAAGATGAATGATAAGATTGTTATTATGCGCTTACCTCTCCGCTTCCATAGCTACGCCGCACAATTCGATTTTAGAAGTGCGGACTTATGAGCTCCCGAGAAAAAGGCTAAACGTCTTTTGATTCGAATAAGGCGATCAATGAGACTCTGTTTACAAGTCAAAAATAAAGCTGACAGCAAAGCGACAGGCCACTTTTCCTTCCAAGGTGTGCACGGAACTTGGAGTGGCACCAGGCGACGAGTTGGAATTGAAACCAGCTAAAGTGAGTGGTGAGAACGTTTGGATTTTGAAACCTGCTTCCAAATCCCGCTCAAAATGGATGGGATCTTTGAAACAGTACTCACGTAATGCGAGAGGATATCATTCCATGAAGTCTATTCGCAGGAGTGTAGCTAAAGGAAGATCAAGCCATTGAGTAATGTCTGAAAAAACTTCCCTCGGCCTGGACACATCTGTTCTTGTTCGTCTGCTTGTCGGTGAACCCGAAAAACAGGCCAAAAAAGCCGAAGAGGCGCTCGACTCTATATCTAAGTCGGGAGGGAAAGTTTTTGTTTCAGACCTGGTTCTTTCTGAGACCTACTTTGCGCTATAATTTCATTACCAAGTTCCAAAGAAAGATGCAATCTCCGCCCTCAAGAACCTATCCCAAACAGAAGAAATTGAGTGCTCTTCAATCGCGCGACGTGTATTAACGGAGCCTAACCTTCACTCGGCGAACCCAGATTTTGTTGATCGAATAATCCATGGTCAATATGAGGTCACTGGAACTTATATGCTCACCTTTGAAAAGGCAGGAAAGAAACTTCACAATACCCAGGTTCTTTAGACTAAAATCCCCGTCCTTTTGGCTCCGCCAGGATTAAGCCGAATAGATTGGTTGGCCTCCCGGTAAATCCCATCAGGGTTTAAACGTCTTAAGCGAAAGGTCTTCGATGCATTTGAAGTGTTTATAATTCGAAGTACAAAGTTCCGTTCCATTCTCTATGGCCGTTGCAGCAATAAGAGCATCTGCCATTTGGATACCATGTTTAAGTGCATATTCCTCTATGTAAATAGAAGCACGTTTTCCGATGTTTTCACTCAGTGGTAACACAGTGAAATCAAAGTCCGAAAGAAACGAATGGATCAACTTTTTCTCCTGACTGTTTCGGACTCCCTGAAATAATTCCATGTAACTGACAATCGATAGAAATCTTTCGCCTGAATCAGAATCAATTCGCTTAGCCGCATTTTCGTTTCCCTTAAAACACCAAATTAGGACATCCGTATCAAAGAGCATACCGGTTCGATCTGATTTTCTTCATGTAATCGAGAACGTCCTTTTTACTTTGCGAATCCGAATGCATTCCAAAGGCAGGATGATCTTTTACTCGTAAGCCTTTTCCTTCAGATTTCGTAGGCGTAATTACAGCAAAGGTTTTTCCACGCCGTGTCAGGGTAACTTTTTGGTTTTTATCAATGGCCTCCACTACCTTGTTTGTCTGCCTGCGGAGTTCTAGAAGTGAAGCTTTCATTTTATTAATTGTGTGCACTTAACCTGCACACTTTATTTATCTCGTCAATCAAGAATTCGACAGATCAGTGAAGCGTTAATAGAGAGAATGACTGAACTAATCCTATGGAATTCCTAGGTTACTTGGCTGGTATCATGGCTCTTGCCGTACGATCATCCACCACAAAGTGACCAAGGGATCGATTTGACAAATCACGGATCTGCCAGATTTCGCCTGGACCGGAGGTTTGTTTCTTTTGAGTTCCTGCATCAATCTCACCAAACGGTTGCGGTTCACCATCGGCATCCATTTTGAATAGGCTTACCGCCTCGGATCGCTCATTGAAGAAAAATATGTCAAAGGTTCCTCCATCATGCTTGGAGGCGGGTGCAGGTCCGTTACTTACCGGATGCCAGGCAAGTGGCGTTAAGGACCTGGGAGTTGCGGGGATGTAAGGCTCGAATTCTTTTGGGGCAAGCGCACGCAATTCATTCAGCTTAGCCAGGTGTTGGGGTTTTGTTGCGAGGTTCGTCCATTCGTAAGGATCGGAAGCGACGTCGTACATTTCCTCATCTCCGTTTGCATAGTGAATATAGCGCCAATCTTCTGCGCTAAGCCCAAAAGTACCGGGTTGCCCTGCATGGGTGACGGAGACGTGTGGCCAATCAGCATTGGGATTGCGGAGTAACGGCACTAAGCTGGGTCCATCGTTATCCGTCTTTCCCGGAAGGCCACAGAGCTCGATCAGGGTTGGAAACAAACTGAGCAGATTAACCGGACGTGAACAAACGCTTCCTGCCGTCGTACCTTGGGGCAGTCCAAATACTCCCTTTGGCACTTTAACGATAAAGGGTACTCGGGTAACCGCGCGCCACATGGTGTACTTTTGCCAATGCTGCTTCTCTCCCAAATGCCAGCCGTGATCACTCCACATGACTACGATGGTGTTATCCCGGTTCGGGCTTTTCTCGAGCGTATCCAAAACGCGCCCCAGCATGGCATCGGCATAGGCGATGGAAGCCAAATAAGCCTGTATGCCTTGTCGCCATTGTCCGTGTTCACGAATGTGCGCGAAGTAACGATTGGGACCGGCTTTTTTCCCTGCCTGCGGAAGGTCATCCAAATCATCTTCTTTATAGCCAGGTGGAAGTTGCACGTCCTCAAGAGGAAACAGATCGAAGTATTTTTTGGGGACAAACCAGGGTTCGTGAGGACGGTAAATACCACAGGCCAGAAAGAACGGTTTGTCATGCTCCTCCATGAGTTTTTCACTCACGTAATCAGCCACCTTTGAATCACCGCCGAATTCGTCGTCCGTTACGTCAAACGCATGCCAGTCGGTTTCCACATATTGCCAAGGCCCACCACGAGGGAGTGACTTGGGACGTTCTCCCCAGGGCATGTGAGGCGGAAAGGGATCTTCCGTTTCCTTGGCCGGGTAATACTCATCCCAGGAATCGGCATCGATAAAGTAATGTAGCATCTTCCCCGAACCACCCGACCAGTAACCTTGATTGGAAAAATATTTGGGTAACAACTCCGCATCCGGCATTATCTCACGCATTTTCTGACGATTGGAGTACATACCTGATACATGCGGCGATCGTCCGGTAAAAATAGCCGAACGCGACGGATTGCAGGCCGGGGCGGGACAATGAGCATTGTTAAAAAAGACTCCGGAGTCGGCCAAACGGTTCAGGTTGGGCGTAATCGCCTGAGGATGCCCGCCCATGGGCTCGATCCAGTCGTTGAGATCGTCCATGGCGATAAAGAGAATATTGGGTCGTTCATTCGCCCAGCAGGTGTTCGCGCCCAAACCAAGACCCAACATAAGCAACGGTATGGAAAAAGAGGTGATCAAAGAGAACGGGTTTCTAAACAGGATCTTATGCATCTGCTAACGTTTACAGGTTAATGCCCGCCTCTGTTCGGACAGGACAGTCGACATCATACTATATATTAACCCCCATATTGCTATCACAATAGCTAAGCTACCTCATACACAGAATCCGAACGGGAAGAATTGAATGAAGAACACTTACCTCCAATCGAGTCCCTCAGGCAGCTTGTTGAGATTCTCGCATCCGTCTTCCCGAACGATGACCATATCTTCTAAACGAATGGCACCGATGGCTCTACAATAGAGTCCGGGCTCAATCGTCAGAGCATCTCCCACCAACAGTTCCGGTCCTTTAAAATCGAGCAACGGCGGTTCGTGAACCTCGAGGCCTATTCCATGGCCGGTGCCACAGGTCATAGCGCAATAGGTATCGGGGTCATTCTCCGTCGGCAAACCTGAATCATAGCCGTAAGCGGCCAACGTCTCCAAAGTCACCTCATGAATACGTTGCCCAGAAATACCAGCCCTGGTTGCTTTGATCGCATCCTGTTTCGCTGCTGCTACAGCCGCATGCATCCGTATCACTTCATCCGGTACATCACCATGTACAACCGTTCGCGTGCAATCGCCGCAATAATGCGTGGATAGATTGGTTGGGAAAATATCCACAATGACGGGACTACTCGTCTTAATAACGCCCGCCCCTAAATAATGGCAATCAGCTGCCAACGGACCACAGGCAATAATTGCAGGCCGGCCTGAAAAGCTTCGCTCCATAAAAAAACGGTCCACCTCCAAACGGAGAAATTCAGACGTCATGGGTCCACCGTTCACCACTAATTCGCCTGCTGAGTTCGCATCGGCTCGCGCGATCAGTCGGCAAACCATTTCAACTGCTTCTTCGGTGACACCCTGGGCTTCTTTGAGAAATGCAACTTCCTCTTCAGTTTTCTGCCTACGATCCAATACTCCTAGATCTGCGTCGTACTCTACTTCAATACCCGCGCGCCGAATCATCTCTACATAAACCAATGGTAACCTCCTGTCTCCAACGGCGACTGTCACACCGTTCCGACGCAAACACTCAGCAGTCGCTTGGGCATTGGCCGTTTCACGATCCCCTGAAAGCCCACCCTCCGGAGTAAAATCAGCCGGGCAATAAACCTCATCGACCCGAGCGTGAGCCGATGCCCTCTCCATCTCAATATCTCGAAGAATCAGTAAACGCTTTGAACGCTCTTCGAACTCGATCAATACAACGGAATCATGAACCACAAACTGAATACGACGAAATAAGGAAGCATGTTCTTCCGGTGGACCCGCCATAACAATGGCTCTTTGCGGTGCTCTTACCATAGGATAAAGTGTATGAACTAATTCCCATAATGAAGCTATTAAAATATGGTCAAATATTCCGCCAAACAGGTTCCCATTTCAACCTCATAGCGCACCGGAGAAATCTTTTCTAAAACCTAAAAACTCCCACTGCTTTCGCAAGCGGTTTTACACAGGTCATTCCAGAACTCTAGATCTGTAAAGCTTTGACTGCGTTTTTCGACGACCAGCTCTCCAATGCATGCGATGCTTTCGCGCCCACATGAACAAAGCTCTGTCATACCCGATATCTTCACCCGTCCGTTCTGACTCCAGCCATTTAAGCTTATTGATCTCATGCTTTTCTCGCACTAAGTCGTTATACACAGAAGACCGCTCCAGAAGCTTGATAGCATCTTTTACTTTCAACGTTCTCCTTCGGAATATAGGGTGGGAAGTCATGGGTTTAGTCAGTAAATTTAATAAAACAGGGGAGTATTGCAACTAGTGATACGAGCTTCGCTCTAAATCGGATAAAACTCATATCTAAAACCCTGTAGCCTTTTCAGGAATTGGGGTTTAATCACGATGTATGTCCATTAGATCCCCGCGAAGTAAAAAAAGTTGCGTTCCGCTTATCCATCGACTTTCGCTTTCTTCTCCAAAACTGAGTCATTCTGCTGGATTGAGGCGACGGTTCACCGCAGTTACTCTACTAATTCCCGGTTTGCATTCGTGGACAGACTCACCTTTTCTGATCTCATGAAAAGCTTCGTTCGTGTCTTTCTTATTTCGGTCCTATTTTCGCTACAAGCCAGCGCTGAAAAACCCAATATCCTGTTTATTGCGATTGATGATTTGAACGATTGGGTGAGTCCACTCGGCGGCCACCCACAGGTTAAAACCCCCAATATGGAGCGCCTAGCCCAACGGGGAACCACCTTCTTAAACGCCCATTGCCAGTCGCCGCTTTGCAATCCCTCACGCACGAGTCTGATGACCGGATTAAGACCCACCTCGACCGGGATATACGGACTGGCTCCGTGGTTTCGTGATGTCGATGAATTTAAATATGTCGTGACACTCCCCCAATATCTGGAAACCCAAGGCTACAAGACCTACTCTACCGGTAAGATTTACCACGGTGGTTATGGTCGCAAAGAAACCGACAGCGAGTTTCAATTGCTTGGACCTCCGGCCGGTGTCGGAGTTCGGCCTGAGAAAAAACTCGTTGAAACCCCCTTCGGAAACCATCGCCTCGTTGACTGGGGCGTTTTTCCCCACAAAGACGAAGACAAAGGTGATTGGAAGGTCGCTAGCTGGGCTGAAGAAATCCTGGATGGAAAACCGAACGGCCCCTGGTTCCTTTCTGCAGGGTTTTTCCTACCCCACGTCCCCAACTACGCCACCCAGAAGTGGTTTGATCTTTACCCCGAGGAATCCATTCAGTTGCCGCCCTGGCTACCAGGTGACCGCACAGACACCTCACGTTCCTCCTGGTATACTCATTGGTATCTCCCTGAACCCCGCTTGAAATTCCTTCGTGAAGCTGATCAATGGCGAAACCTCGTACGAGCTTACCTAGCTACCGTCAGTTTCGTAGATAGCCAGGTTGGCCGAGTCCTCGACGCCCTGGAGCGAAACGGTTATGCAGAAAATACCATCGTCGTGCTTTGGTCCGACCACGGTTATCACCTGGGTGAAAAAGATATCACCGGCAAAAACACTCTCTGGGACCGGTCGACTCGAGTTCCACTGATATTTGCTGGCCCAGGAGTAGAAATTGGAGAAAAGACAAACAAGCCAGCCGAGCTTCTGGATATTTACCCGTCACTGCTTGAACTATGCGGTCTTCCCCCAAACGCGAATCTCGAAGGCATAAGTCTAGTACCGCAGCTTCAGGATCCGAATGCGAAACGAGAACGACCCGCCATCACCTCACACAATCAAGGAAACCATGGTATCCGCACTGAGAAATGGAGATACATCGTGTACCGTGACGGAGCCGAGGAACTCTACGACATTGAAAATGATCCTCACGAGTGGTTCAATCTGGCAGGTGACAAAAAGTATGCCCGAACGCTGAAGCAGCTTCGCAAATGGATTCCTGTGGAAGATCGACTTCCCGCTCCTGGTAGTAAGTCACGCATTCTAATATTCGATAAAGATGAGATCATATGGGAGAATTCCATCATCCAACCAAGCGATTCAATTCCCGGACTTTGATTGATTTCACAGCGTCTGTTTCGACGAAGAAATCTGAGTCATAAGTAGCTAAGAGGGAACCCACTCGATACTTTCAGTCTAACAACATTGATGAAGCGAATTCTCTACAGTGCTTTCGGAATACTTTCCCTAAGCGGAACTATCGGCAGGAGCCAGGACTCTGTAGTTACCTACGCTGAAACGATTGCACCCATCATCAACCAAAACTGTGTCATTTGTCACCATGAAGGCGGTATAGGCCCGTTTGAACTGACTACCTATGACCAAGTCAAAAAACGTGCCCGCCAGGTTGCTGAGGTCACCCACAGCGGGTATATGCCACCCTGGAAACCCGATGCCGGTTACGGACCGACGCTCCAAGGGGAACGCCGGCTCACTGACACTCAGATAGACGCCATTGAATCGTGGGTCGACTCAGGCGCCCAACCAGGGGATTTATCGAAGCTACCACCGCCGTCTACCATCCTCGATGAATGGATACTTGGCGAACCAGATATCGTCATAGATCTGGAAGAAGCTTACACCCTTCCTGCTGAAGGGCTGGATATATATCGCAACTTTGTCATTCCACTACCCATTGAACAAACGGTCTACGTTCGCGCATTCGAGCTACTCCCTCAGACTCGTTTGGCGATCCATCACGCGCTACTCATGCTTGACCCAACTGATCGCTCCCGACTTCAAGACGAAGCGGAGGGTGGCCCTGGCTATGACGGAATGGGCGTCGGCTCCAGCGTTCCTCCGTCCGGACACATTGTTGGGTGGACCCCCGGACAAGTCCCTTATCAAGCCTACCCCGGAACTGCATGGGAAGTAAAACCAGGAACCGACATGGTATTGCAACTACACATGCTTCCAAGCGGCAAAGAGGAAACGATTAATCCCAAAGTAGGCCTTTATCTGAGCAAGGAGCCGCCCACTAAACCCTCCTTCGTATTTCAGCTTCGCAGCTATGAACTAGAAATACCGGCAGGAGACGCTGATTACCTAGTAGAACAATCCATAGAAGTGACAGCACCTCTCAAAGTTATCAGCGTGTACCCTCATACCCATTACATTGGTAAAGACATACAACTCTTCGCCATACTTCCCAACGGCGAAAAACAATGGCTACTGAGGATTTCGGACTGGGACTTTAATTGGCAGGGTGATTACCGCTACATTGAACCTCCGACCCTCCCGGAAGGGTCGGTTATCCACATGTCTTACCGCTTCGACAATTCAGCGGACAACTTCAACAACCCCAATGACCCGCCTGAGGTGATACTGGGAGGCTGGCGCTCTGAAGACGAAATGGCAGAGGCCATGATTCAGGTCATGCCAATCGATCCAGCAGACTTACGGAAACTTCAAGCCGCACAAAAAGCATACGACTTCAAACTCGCCGGCGGTGAGGCACGCTTCCACTATTTCAGTGCGATCTACCTGGAGCAGCAAAACGAGTTCGATAGAGCCATGGCAGCCTATCAGCAGGCGCTCCGCCTGGATCCCAGTTTTGCGAGTACCTACTACCGCATGGGTGCGATTCTGGAACAACAAGGAGACATTCCAGAAGCCGAAGCCCTCTATCAAGAAGCGCTCGCCTACCAACCTGAATTGATCTCTGCCCGACTCGCCATCGCCAAACTCATGATGCAGCGAAATCAGATCCGCTCAGCGGGATTTATCCTGAAAGACGTGTATTCAGAAAGCCCTGACCATCTGCAGGCTGCCCTCTATCTGGCCCGCTACCATCAGGCACGAGGTGAGCAGGCTGCAGCGCTGGAGATATTTAAAAACGGGGAGGCGTCGTTTTCAGAATCACCGCAGTTTCATCTCGACTATGGCCTTGCCCTTCTTGCATCCGATCCAGAAGCGGCCAAACAGAAATTTATTGTCGCAACCAAAACCATTCCGGAGCATCCGGCTCAAGGTGCCTTACAACCATTAAAACAGCAGCATGCCGAAGCGTTTTACCAGATCGCGCTACTCAATGATGAAGCGGGCGACCCCATAGCCGCGGACTCTGCCCTCGATAGTTGTCTTCTTCACAACGCCGACCATCTGGATGCTCTTTTGAAATCGGCGGACTATGCCATCCGTAACGACGACCACGGAAAAGCGTTAGAGCGCTTGTATACCCTCATCAACCGTCCAGCCAAAGACACTTTCTCTTACTACGACATACTCGAAAACCTTCAACTGCCAACCGGCGCAGTATTACTGTCCGACGCCTACAAGGCAAAGGGCATGAACTCTACCGCTGCTGACGCGCTTTCTTATGGGATCAAACTTCTTTCAGAACAGGGTTCACCCGCTCTTGCCCAACCTTTGAGAATCAAACTAGAAGAACTAAAACCCTAAAAAAAAGTCGGGCATCCGAAGATGCCCGACTGAAATAAACGAGAGTCTAAAGAATCTCCTATATTAGAAGGAGAACGTAGACCTCAGACGGAACTGACGACCCTCTTGCCACGTAACCGCACGCTGAAAACCGTTTGGCTGAACCGCGGTTGTGACAATCTTGCCGCTGCTAAGCGCGTTGGCGACGTTCAACTGGAGCTTCCAGTCAACCTTGCCGTCCATAATCTTGGTCTGATAACCAAGCCAGAGGTCTAGACGCTCGATAGGATCGTCTGAGTAAGGACTGGTGAGATCTGGAAGAGGCAAGTCTTGGCCATCTACGGTCTGGACCGTGATAGGGTATCCTACTGCTTTGCTGTCTTCCCAACGCAACGCACCCCCTACACTCCAGCCACCAAGCTTTGAACCCGGATCAAACCGATAGTTCGTTACAAGATTAGCTCTCCATTCACGAAGCTCACCCACCAACTGACCTTCACGTGCAAGAGCACTATTCAGGTTATTGAGAAGTGTGTCGTAAATACGAACGTTTTCTGGCTGATCAGATTCATCTGCAATCAAGAACGACGCTGGGTTGTTCACATTCGTCCACTCATCCAAGCGGAACTCAAGGTAACGCAAAGTTGTAGGAGCAATGTTACTCGTAGTCGCTTGCTGCTGAGAAACGTTCAGCATGATACGCCAGTTTTCGGTCGGGTTGTAAATCAAGTCGATTTCCTTACCTTCAGACGCAGTGCTTTGGGTATCCGTAAGCTGGAAGTCAGGACCATTCTGCTCTACATTCTGGCCACTCTCAGTCGTAGCACCATCTACGATTTGCCAGTTTGTGAGCTGCTTGTAGAAATCAGGCGGGCCCTGCCAACCAGCTGCATCGCGTTCGGCTTGCGTATTGTAACGAACAATACGGCGATCCGCTTCGAAGAGGAAGCCAGGGTAGCCAAATGAAACATTTCCGGCGACCGTTTCATACCAGTTCATCTTAACCTGGAACTTGTTATCGAAGAGGCTCAATGTGAATCCGTAGTCTTCCGTAGTTCCCTGTGGAGGAGCAATCAAGCCTCCGAATACATCGATACGAGGTGCCGAGATTTGGAAGTTCTCTGATTCACCCCAATGAAACTGAAGACCTACGCCATCAGGCAAAGGAATGAAATCTGGGACTTTGACAATTGCACCGTAAGACTCAGTTGTGGCTTCGAACACCTCACCGTTCGGTTCGCTGTCAACCACCTGAGAATTTGGATCCCAAAGTCTGGTAACCGGATCTTGGAAGGCAGAAGAACCGTAGGTGGTCACTTCATCCGTGCGACGGCCATAAGTTCCGATCAACCACTCTTGATCCAGGAAATACGCCTGATGCACATAGGCCTCGGAATCCGTTACCTGACGACTCAGGTTTCTGCCGTAAATTTGATTGTAGAAACTATCATCATCACGCACATCTCCAATAGTTACTTGACGAGTTACCCAATCGCCATCCCCGCTGCCGTCACCGACAGCATCGTTGTCCCAGTAATACCCAGTTGTTGAAGTCGTTTTCAACTCTGACGTGATTCCTGGAAGATTTGCACCCGCAGCTGAACTACGGTCTGCGAGACTCGGTCCAACATAGAACTGACTTCTCGCTTGAGCGGCACCAGATGTGAGGTTGGTTTGGTTGTTAGAAGCGAGCGCGTAAGCTGGGTCGACCAAATTGCGACCGTTGATGGTTGCGCGATCAATTTCATACTCTTGAGCAAAGACCGTTCCGGTATGACGACCCAAAAGACCACCTAAAAATCCGTCCACCGCGTCTTTTAGGTCAATTTCGTAAAAAGCCGTTCCACGTTTAACTTCACGATCGATATTATTCTGCTGACGCTGGTTGCCAGAAGCAACATAGGGACGGCCAAAGTTAGGATTCGGAGCCCCCCAGTTCAACGTTTCATTGATATCAAGCGTAATGAAGTAACCACGACCACCACCGAGGAGGTCGAACCAGCTTCTCTCCATGGACTCTTCCATGTAAGAAAGCTCGAAACCGTAAGAACCCAGGCTGTAGTCCCAAGATTGGTCATAACTAACATTCAATACATCAAAGTCTTCACGTTCGAAAGCGTTTGGACCGTCCAAACGTTTTTCAACCCAGTCAAAAACGGTGCGATCTACAATTTCTTCGTCCTGATAAAATGAACCGAACTCAACACCCGCTGCTGCTGCTGTGGGCGATGGATAGTATTGGTCACCTTTCGTAAGACCCACCGTATAAGCACGGAAACGCTCGCCACCTCGCTGGGTATCTTCCCACGCGTAGTTCAAACGGCTACCTTGTTGGCCATTTGTTTCATATACAACCGCTGGCTGGTAGAACCAAGCACCCGGTGCACGGACAATATCACGATCAATCGTGCCGAATTCATCTTCAAACGGATTGTGAGTCACCTTATTGAACTCAGGATTCCACCACCACAAGAGAGCATGGCGAGGAGCATTCGGCCGAGGGCGACGGGCTTCAACCTTTCCTTGTTCGTAAGAAACACGAAGATTGGCGTTGTTAAAAGGCTTATAAAGTGCCGAGACGGTTAAGCGATCATCGTCTTCAAAAGAGAATTCCTGTCTCCACTGCTGACGGTCCATCAATCCTGCAACACGAATTCCTAATTTACCTTCTACCAGCGTTCTTTCCACATCGAAATTCAGGCGATAGCTATTAAACGAACCTACTGTCGCTTCGAACTTGGTTCTGTCCACTAAACTAGGCGTGATAACCGCATTATCAATAATACCACCCGGAGATCCCAAACCGAAGAGAATCGAATTCGGTCCGCGATTAACCGTTACACGGTCCGTATTGTAGGAATCGAAACTGATACTCGTCGGCATATAATTCCGAGAATTATCAGCACTGGCCAAACCACGAATCCGATTATTGTTCTCTGGATTCCGGTTGTTACCTTCCAATACGATCGAGGAATTGCTCGTGTTACCACCCGAGAACGTTCCATCGATACCAGAAGTTTCGATATTACCTAGGAAAGGAAGAAGATTCGTAGCATCTGTTACGTTCAAATCTTCCATGAACTCACGAGTGGCAACCGTAATAGAATTCGGGAGGTCACCGAGATTCGTTTTAATACGCGTTCCAGCCAAGGTAGAAGTAGCGAGGTAGTCGACTTCGGAGGTCGTTTCGACCGTAAACGGCGAGAGTTCGAAGACTTCAGCATCTTCGTCCTCCTGCGCGAGCGCGAGGCCCGCGGACATAAACACTGCGGGGAGCAATGCTAAGCGATTCAATTTATAGTTTTTCATTTTGTTATTTGTAGTAATTTATAGCTAATAACAGGTGTCTGAGGTTGGTTTCTAGTTAGTTGTATAAAAGAGTTTGTTCATCGAAAATTCTAACGCTAAAACACC
>CALGUT010000315.1 GCA_937920335.1 uncultured Opitutales bacterium | reverse complement strand
TATTTGGCCTTTCAGGGCACCAGGGGAATCATGGTGAAGACTGTAAGGAGCTTTATTACTATCTGGATGCGACGCCAACTCACAGTTACAATAAGGCACTTTATAAGTATCCGCAGGCGGCATTTCCCTATGAACGATTGCGGGAGGAAAATCAGAAAAGAAATCGTCTGGAACCTGAGTTCGAATTGATCGATACGGGTGTATTTGATGAGGACCGGTATTTTGATCTCGAAGTCGAGTATGCGAAGGCGACCCCTAACGATCTGCTGATACAACTTACTGTAACTAACCGCGGCCCCGATGTCGCTCCTGTGGACCTGTTACCTAAACTCTGGTATCGCAATACCTGGATCTGGGGCTGCCAACATGAAGGATGTACGCTGAAACCGTCAATGATACTCAAGCAGCCGGGGCTCGTTGAATTAGATCAATCGAGTTTAGGAAAATTTTACTATGCGTACGAAGATGAAGATGGTTCATCGATCGGTTTTGGCGAAAACGAAACGGATACCCAGTCGCTCTACGAAGAGGAGACCTACACACAATTTACCCGGTCAGTTTTTACTGAATGGGTGAAGGATGGAAAGGCTAAATCCGTTCACCCGGAAAAAGGCACGATGGCAATGGTTCGCTACCAATGGGAACTTCAGCCAGGCGAGCAGCGTGTGGTGCGGCTTCGATTATTCAGTGCCGAAGAACGATCCCCAAAAGAGCCCTTTTCCGATTTTGATTCTATAATCGTGGAGCGGAAGGTGGAAGCTGATGCCTTTTGGTCGGCGCAGCTGAATATCAAGTTGGATGAGGAAAATCGAGCGGTTCAGCGTCAGGCTTATGCCGGGCTTTTGTGGTCCAAGCAGTTTTATCACTATTCGGTAGCGGATTGGCTGAAAGGAGATTCGGCGATCGCTGCGCCCCCCGAGTCTCGTCTCAAGGGCCGAAACAGTACGTGGAGCCACCTTTTCAACAAGGACGTCATATCGATGCCCGACAAATGGGAATACCCATGGTATGCGGCCTGGGATCTTGCGTTTCATATGGTACCGTTTGCCAAGATCGACCCAAAGTTCTCCAAGGATCAGCTCATATTGTTTCTGCGGGAATGGTACATGCATCCGAGTGGTCAGATACCGGCCTATGAATGGGCGTTGGATGATGTGAACCCGCCGACGCACGCCTGGGCTTGCTGGGAAGTTTACAAAGCTGGTTCAGTCGATGGGAAAGGGGATGTCGATTTTCTGAAACGAGTATTTAGTAAACTCCTGCTCAATTTCACCTGGTGGGTAAATCGAAAGGATATAAACGGAAACAACTTGTTTGGCGGCGGCTTTCTCGGGCTCGATAATATTGGTTTGTTCGATCGTTCCAAGCCGATGTCTGACGGCGCGACTCTGCACCAGGCCGATGGCACTGCGTGGATGGCGTTTTACTGCACGACGATGATGGAGATTGCGTTGGAGCTGTCGCGTTTTGATCCGACCTACGAAGATATAGCTTCCAAGTTCTTTGAGCATTTCATGAGCATAGCCAATGCGATCAATCACTTCGGAGAGAATGGATTGTGGGATGAGGAAACAGGTTTTTATTACGACGAGATTCGTTATAAAGACGGACATTCGGAGGATGTTCGCGCACGTTCATTGGTAGGTTTGCTTCCTTTGATCGCCGTCTTGCCAATTGACCAAGCTTCGATCGATGCTCTGCCGGGGTTTCGTAAACGCATGGATTGGTATATTAAGAATAGGACTGATATTACAAAGACGATCAGCTTTCGTGCTTCTACAGATGATTCGACCAAAAAACTGTTGCTGGCCATTCCTACTGAAGAGCAGTTGCGAAGTGTGTTGGGCTATTTGTTCGATGAAAACGAATTCTTATCACCGTATGGGATTCGGTCGCTCTCGAAGTATCACGAAGCCAATCCGTTCTCCCTCAAAGTGGGCGGAGAAGATCACGAGATCCGTTATTGTGCTGGAGATTCGGATACTTATCTCTTCGGAGGAAACTCCAATTGGAGGGGGCCTATATGGTTTCCGTTAAACTACCTCCTGGTCGAGTCGCTTAAACGCTACGCCGAGTATTATGGCGATGAGTTTACGATCGAATACCCAACTGGTTCCGGCCAATCGAAAACCCTGGATGAATGTGCTGCTGATATCGAACAGCGCCTTCAGCGCATTTTCCTCAAGGATGAGTTAGGTAAACGGCCTTACAATACACTTTATCCACAGCTGGATGACGCTAAAGACTTTGCCGCTCATCACCAATTCTTTGAGTTTTTCAATGGGGATACCGGGCAGGGACATGGTGCCAGTCATCAGACAGGCTGGACGGCTTTGATTGCCACGATTTTGGATAACCACTGATAATCCTTTCGAGAATCGATAGCGCTCTCGCAGAACCAAAGGGGAATTCGATCAGTATAAGGTAGAGGAAAGGCCGCAGGATTTGCGATCGACTGAAAATACTACATTGACGTTAAACGATCTCTGCCTAATTTCCCCCGTCATTATGATGCGGGTGTAGCTCAGTGGATAGAGCTGCGGTTTTCTAAACCGTAGGTCGCAGGTTCAAGTCCTGCCACCCGTGCCATAAATTAATAATAGGTGTTTGTTGGACTTTCACCTGCGGTGTTCCGGTCTCCTTCGGACCCGGTCATGTCGCTTCGCTCGGAACAAGTCCTGCCACCCGTGCCATTTTGTGATCTGACAGGTATTAATCTCTCATATACAAGCTTAGCACGGCGACCTCTGTGTCCCTG
>CALGUT010000314.1 GCA_937920335.1 uncultured Opitutales bacterium | reverse complement strand
ACAGCCGCTCATGTCGGAGATAATGGGTAAGAATACAGCGAGAGCGATTACCTGAGCCAGAGTATCCTGATAGGCGGCGATCACACTGGCAGCTATCACGTTCAAAAAGATGTTTATGCTCAACCAGGAAAGCCTGCGCCGAGACCGTAGGTGTAGTGGCATTGAACGCAGCTCTTCTTTGCCACCGAGACCACTGACCTTTAAGAAGTCTTCAGCCATAGCATCTGCTGATGCCGCTCGCACAGATCTTCGTAGTACGATCCCTAGGAGCTTTCCTTCGTCGTCTACCACGGGCATCCCCAGGTACTTCTTATCGGAAAATATCTTCGCCAACTCTTCCATAGGCATGGAGTGGTGAAATGATATGGGATTGGGTATCATGATGTTCGAAACGGGTGTCTCTGAGGTGGAGAGTAATAAGTCTCTCAGCGGTAACACTCCCATGAGTATTCCTTGATCATCAATGAGGTAGGCGTATTGAACATCAAAGTCTGAATAGGTTTCTGCGTTCTTCCGTAGATCTTCTACGACATCTTCAACCGTGGAATGCAGTGGGTAAGCTAGGTATTCTGTCCGCATAAGACCACCCGCGGTGTCTTCATCATAAGCGAGAAGTTCTCTGGCGAACGCGGCTTCTTCCGGAGCCATTTCCTGAAGGATCGCTTCGGCCTCGTGATCTTCCAGAACACCCAGGAGATCGGTGGCCGTGTCGCTGTCCAGTTCATCCATGATACCGGCTGCTGTCTCCGGGGCTATTCCGTCAATAATATCAACAGCCTGGGCTTCGTGCATGCCGGCGATGAGTTTAGCGGCAGACTCGGCTGGTAGGAGGCTGATTAGTTTCTCGCGTTCCGATTCCTGGAGTCGGTCGACCAGTAATGACCTATCTTTCGGTGATAGATTATCAAGGATTGCAGCAGTGTCCGTGGTATTCTGTTCTCTTAGGCTGGTTTCCAGGCTGTGAAGTATTTCGTCGTGCTTTCCCATAGTAACTCCAATCAGCATTCGTTGTAAGATTGTGTTTGGCGAGACCAGAGCAAAATGGGTGTGGTGAAAATTCGCATTTCGGTCACGCAATTCACTTGGCTTTTGCAGAATTGAGAGTAATTCGGAGCGGATCTTAAAGTGTATTATGAATCCAAAATTTGAACTTTCGATTAAGTCAGTCACGGTAGTTAATGAGCTGCCCAATACGTGGTCCGAAAAGGACTGTCTGGCATTGCTGCATCAACTCGACTTTGACGATATCGCATCCATCTCGGCAGATCAGTTACGAGACTACGCCATCATGGCGTTGCAGGATTTGGACGAAGATGAGGCGTCCGATGCGGTCGTCGACTTCGTGTTTGGTGATACGCTATCCGATGGCAAGAAGCAGAATGTTTCCGAGGAAATGACCCAGGATAGATTGTGGGAAGAATATCCTGACTTAGGCTGCCATGAACGCATTTTCAACGCGCAGTTTATGCTGAACCAAGCCTATCCGACTACACCTCAACCTGATATCAACAAGATCGAGGTGGAACTTTCCAGTCTCAATCAGTCAGCTGAAAGCTATCTGCAAAAATCCAATTGTGATGATTCATTGGGAATCCCTGAGGCCCTGATTGTTCGATGCATTGCAGCGGGACTTTCTGATCGTGCTATTCTTGTGCGTTTGTTCGAAGATCAGTTAACAGGGGAAGCCAAGTTTCCCGAAGCAGAGCATATATTGTGGCATGTCTATCCAAAGCGGCTGCCGGCGGATGGTGGGAAAAGAGAGCGATATGCACTCACCTTGTATTGTCCGACTCGATGGACGGGTGAGCTCGCGGGTGAAGTGGCTCTTGAATGTGAGCCATTTATTAGGGATTTGGAGACCTGAAACCGTTTTCTAGGTTATTTCAATTGTGATTAGGCGCTGGTTTTATTGGTAGAGCTTCGCTTAAGGAAGGTTGATTTACGTTTCGATCCAGCTGAATTCAATATGGGTTTTCGTCAAGAAAGTGTGCCATTAGGGGCCAGTAGAAATATCATAGGTTGTTTTCCCGTTTTTGGTCGTCAAAGATTTAGGTTTCCATGGTAACTGAGAGCGCTAATCAACTTCTCACCTTT
>CALGUT010000313.1 GCA_937920335.1 uncultured Opitutales bacterium | reverse complement strand
CATGACTCCAATGGACGGTATTACCTTGCTCAACGAGATTAGGGACATTGATCCGAACGCAATTGTCATACTTATGACAGGTTACGGTAGTATGGAAACCGCGGTTAGAGCGCTCAAAAGCGGAGCTTTCGACTACATCCAGAAACCTCTTAAGATCAAAGAATTTGTTGCAGCCCTTAAGAAGGGTCTTGATGCTAAGAATCGAGGTATGGTTTCACGTCCTATTGCTCAGTCCTCGCAGCGGACTATTCCTCCATTTCAGGCCTCTGAAAACTGTTACGCTTTAATCGGTAAAGATAGGCGTATTGTTAAGGCGCAAAAGCAGGTCGATCGTCTCGTCAAGGTCAGTACGCCAGTTCTCATCCAAGGTCCTGCTGGAACTGGAAAAAAGATGGTCGCACTGACAATTCATCACTCAAGTAGCTTTAATGAAGGGGAATTGGTAGGACTTGATTGCTCGATTGCTAACCAGGATGAATTAAAAAATCAGCTCTTGGGGCAAGACGGTCTGGGGGGGCCATTGCTAGAACGTGCAGCTGGTGGATCTCTCTATCTGCAGTCAGTCCAGTCTATGGATCTTGAAGTACAAGCTTCGTTTGCAAAACTTCTTAAAGCAGTCGGTCATGAGTTCCGACTGATCTGTTCGTCCGAGGCGGATCTGGAGGAATTGATGGACGAAGGTGAATTTTCCCACGACCTATTCTACCGAATTGCTCTTTCAGTGATCCATTTACCAGGGTTGGACGATCGTGATCAAGATCTGGAAGATATCGTTCGTACGATTATGGATAACTCTTCAAACTTTAAGTTTGATAGCCGAAAGATCGAGCTTTCCGACGAAGCCTTCTCTTATCTTGCAGAGCAATCATGGAGTAGTAATCTAGAACAGTTGGTGCAGAAGATCTCGAATGCGGTAGCAAATACTGAGGATCGGATAATCACTCCGGAAGTCTTGAGCGGGTAGGTCTTAACGGACATTCTGTAAATAGTCTGCTTTTTACTTTTCAAGCTAGTAGGTATTCTCCAAGTTAGTGCGAATTTTGCGATCACACCTGATCGTATGGAGCCAGAGTTCGCCTTTTTATGCCAAAACGTACCGACTTAGAATCTATCCTGATCATCGGATCCGGCCCCATTGTTATTGGTCAAGCTTGCGAGTTTGATTACAGCGGAACGCAAGCCTGTAAAGCGCTTCGCGAGGAGGGCTATCGAGTCATTCTGGTCAATAGCAATCCGGCCACGATCATGACCGATCCGGAGTTTGCTGATGTGACTTACATTGAGCCGCTGACGGTCGAGATGGTTAGTAAGATTATTGAGAAAGAACGTCCCGATGCTCTGCTTCCTACTCTTGGTGGACAGACAGCCCTCAATCTTGCTTTGGATTTGGATGCTGCAGGCATACTAGAAGAATTTGGTGTCGAAATGATCGGTGCTCGGCCTGAGGCGATCAAAAAAGGAGAAGACCGTCTTCTTTTTAAGAAGGCCATGATCAAGATCGGCCTCGATGTGGCGAAATCCAGGGTGGTCTATTCTTTAGAAGAAGCCCGAAATGCTGCTCAAAAGATCGGCCCGTTTCCGTTGATTATTCGTCCGGGTTTTACGATGGGTGGAGCTGGTGGAGGGATCGCTTATAATAAGGAAGAGTTTGATTCGATCGTCTCAGATGGTCTTGAAATGTCTCCGGTTTCGGAAGTACTGATCGAAGAGTGTCTCCTTGGCTGGAAAGAGTATGAGATGGAGGTTATGCGTGATCACAAGGATCAGTGCGTGATCGTTTGTTCGATAGAGAACTTTGATCCCATGGGAGTGCACACGGGGGATTCGATTACCGTAGCTCCCACGATGACTCTCTCTGATAAAGAGTTTCAATTGATGCGCGATGCGTCGTTTGCCTGCATAAGGGAGATTGGAGTTGAGACCGGGGGGAGTAACATTCAATTCTCCGTTAACCCGAAGGACGGACGATTGGTCGTTATTGAAATGAATCCACGAGTGTCTCGCAGTTCGGCATTGGCTTCCAAAGCGACTGGGTTTCCGATTGCTAAATTTGCTGCCAAACTCGCGGTCGGTTACAGTCTCGACGAGATTCAAAATGATATTACTCGCGAGACACCTGCGAGTTTTGAACCGACGATCGATTACGTCGTGACTAAGATTCCCCGTTTTACCTTCGAAAAGTTCGAAGGAGCGGACACCACACTGACTTCTTCGATGAAGAGTGTTGGAGAGGCGATGGCAATTGGACGCACCTTTAAGGAGTCCTTTCAAAAGGCGTTACGTTCACTTGAAGTTGGAGCCCGTGGACTTGGTGGCGGTGGGAAAATGGGTGGGGAGCCCGATTGTGATGACGCTGAGATTCGTAGCCACTTGTCGATACCCAATGCAGAGCGAGTCTTTTATATTCGTTATGCGTTAATGAACGGCATGACTGAAGAAGAGTTGTTTGAGCTAACCTCAATCGACCCGTGGTTCTTAAACCAAGTGGCTGGTATCGTTACTCTTGAGAAGGAGCTTTCTGGGCACACGTTGGATTCGATAGACGAAGACTTGATGTTGGAAGCGAAGCAGGCAGGGTTCTCCGACGCCCAGCTTGCTTACCTACTCGATACCGCGCGGGAAGCGGTAAAGGAAAAACGCGAATCATTCGGAGTAAAAACCATATTTCGACTCGTTGACACCTGTGCAGCTGAGTTTGAGGCATTCACGCCTTATTATTATTCATCCTATGGAGATGAGAATGAGGTGATTTCCTCTCAAACACCTAAGATTATGATCTTGGGTGGAGGCCCCAATCGAATTGGGCAAGGTATCGAATTCGATTATTGTTGTGTTCATGCTTCCTACGCATTGCAGGAGGCAGGTTTTGAGACAGTCATGGTGAATTCGAACCCCGAGACGGTTTCCACTGACTACGATACGTCAGATCGTTTGTACTTTGAGCCACTGACGCTGGAGGATGTGCTGGAAGTATATCATCAGGAAGGTTGCGAGGGAGCGATCGTCCAGTTTGGGGGACAGACGCCGCTTAATTTGGCGACTGAATTGAAGGCCAATGGGGTCAACATTATCGGAACAAGTCCCGAGAACATTGAGGCCGCAGAAGATCGCCAGTTATTCGCAGATATTTTGGATCGGGTCGGGCTAAAACAACCGGCAAACCGTATCGCGATGAATGCCGAAGAAGCCTATGCGATGGCTGAGGAAGTAGGATTTCCAGTGTTGCTTCGACCTTCATTTGTTCTCGGCGGCCGTGGGATGTTCGTGGTGGATTCTATCAAGGAGATGGAGAAAGTTGTGAAAGAAACTTTCGAGGTTGTTCCGGATAAACCAGTGCTGATAGATCAATTTTTACAGGATGCCATCGAAGTGGATGTCGACTGTATCACGGACGGTGAAACCATACTCGTTGGTGGTATGCTCGAGCACATCGAGTTTGCGGGCGTGCATAGTGGCGATGCTGGGATGGTCATGCCGCCCCATTCTTTGTCGGATGATATGATCCAGCAGGTTAAGAATGCTACCTATGCGTTGGCTAAAGAGTTGAATGTCATAGGTTTGATGAATGTTCAGTATGTAATTAAGGACAATGAGCTCTTTATTATTGAGGTAAATCCGAGAGCATCCAGAACTGTTCCTTTTGTTTCCAAAGCCATTGGCATTCCGTTAGCTAAGCTAGCTGCTAGGGTTATGGCGGGGGCTACTTTAAAAGAACTTGGGTTTACCGAAGAAGTAGTTCCCAAGCACTGGTGTATCAAGGAGTCTGTATTTCCCTTTAAACGTTTCCCGGGGGCGAAGATTGCACTCACTCCTGAAATGCGGAGCACAGGTGAAGTTATGGGCTTGGACGAAGACTTTGGGATCGCTTTTGCCAAAACGCAAATGGCTGTTCAACCGCCGCTCCCTACCTCTGGCAATGTGTTTATTAGTGTAAAGGAGGGGGATAAAGATAAGGTGGTCGATATTGCCCGTCGTTTGATCCGATTGGGATTTACGATTTACTCGACCTCAGGCACAGCTCGTTCGTTGAAAGAGAATGGTGTTGAGGTTAAGAAGCTTTTCAAAATCGACGAAGGTCGTCCAAATGTGGTTGATATGATCAAGAATGGCGACATGCACTTGATCATGAATACGCCTTCGACCGGAATGATTCCTCGGAGGGACGAGAATACGATCCGTATGGAAGCGATCAATATGAGCGTCTGTATCGTAACCACGATCTCTGCTGCAGAAACGTCTGTTCTGGCTATTGAGGCACTCGAGAAGAAACCTCTTGGCGTGAAGTCACTGCAAGAGTATTACAACACCAGCGTTTAAAGAATTGTGAGTGGTCGACAGAATACGGTGACGGCATTGCTGTCGGGTCCTGACCAGCGTGGCTTGGTTGCGAAGATGTCTGGTTGGATTTTCGACCACGGGGGAAACATCATTCACGCGGATCAACACCGCGACATGGAGGCAGAGGTTTTCTTCCAGCGTATCGAGTGGACTCCCTCAGGAGATCAAAGCGACCTCGAAGCAGAAATATCAGAGTTTAGGTCATTCGCCTCAGGTCTCGATATGGAGGTTGAATGTAAACTGACCACCCATCGAAGCCGTGTGGCGGTGTTCGTCTCCAAATATGACCATTGTTTTCACGAGCTTTTTCTTGGCCAAAAGTCCGGTGAGCTGCCCTGTGAGATTGTCTGTGTAATTTCTAACCACAAGGACCTCGAGGAAGCGACGGAAGGATACGGAGTGCCTTTCTTTCATATTCCCGTAAGTAAAGATACGAAGGCGGTAGCAGAACAAACGCAGTTGGCGGTTCTGGCTGAGCACGATATCGAACTCGTTGTGATGGCGCGTTACATGCAAATTCTCAGTCCGACCTTCCTTCAGCAGTTTGCAAAGCCAGTCATAAATATTCATCATTCGTTCCTGCCTGCGTTTGCTGGCGGGAAACCCTACCAGCAAGCGCACGAGCGAGGAGTGAAGCTGATCGGGGCCACCGCTCATTATGCGACTGCAATTTTAGATGATGGACCGATTATCCAACAAGACGTAGATAGAGTGTCCCACAGACATACGGTTAACGATCTTGTGGTTCGAGGACGTATGTTGGAAAGACGAGTGCTTGCTGACGCAGTTCGATGGCATCTCGAAAACCGCGTTCTCGTCTACGGGCGGAAAACAGTCGTATTTGACTAGAACTTACTTGGGCCTTCTTGCCCGTTATGAGGTTGACTAAAGCCTCGAATACTTAAATTACAGACGGTTTAAATTTTCCATGGCTTCGAATCGCAAAGAGCAACCCCAACCTGACAAAAAACAGGATACCTTCAATAAATTGGATGAGGCATATGCTGAATCCAGTATGGAAGATCAACTTCTGGTATATTGGAACCGGCATAAATCCCAGGTAATATTGGGAGTAGTAGCTGCTGCGGCGATAATCATCGGGATTCAGGTGACCAAATGGTGGAGTTCAAAATCGGCGTCGGATCGTGGGGCGGCTTATGCGGCTGCAACTGAAGATGCTGATAAAGCAGGGTTTGCTGAAAAGTTTTCGGGCACCGACTTGGGAGGAGTGGCATTTTTAGAATTGGCGGATAAATCCTATGCGGAGGGTGAGTTTGCTGCTGCCGTCCCGAATTACGAGAATGCGTTCAAGGCGTTTAGCCGTTACGAATTCAAGCAAACTGCACATCTCGGCCTTGCACTATCACGTCTTCAATCTGGGGATGAATCTTCAGCGGTCAAAGATCTGGAGGCGATAGCTGCCAATACGGATTATGTAGACTCTATCCGCGCAGAGGCCCTTTATCACTTATCGATTCTCGACTGGAAGAGTGGGGCGTTTGAATTAATGCTTCAGCGCCACGAGCAGATTGAGGAAATGCCTAACAGTGGAAATTGGCAGGGCAAAGCATTTCAGTTACAAGGGAGTATTCCTGAGCTTAAGAAGCTTGTTGAAGAAAAAGCGTCAGACGGCCTGGTTGTAGAAAACTAAGTCGAGCTTAGTTTTCGAAGGTTTCTAATTCTCCACCCAGATAATCCATCATCGAGTTGGCGGTTTGGATCGTAGCCAACATAGCGTTATTGAGCCGATTTCTCATAACGAAGAAAAATACCATTGATGGGATTCCGATAACGAGTCCGGTAGCCGTTGTTATGAGCGCTTCTCCTATATTACCGGCGAACAATTCCGGCCTTCCCATGCCCTGACTGGAAATAGACTGGAACGCTCCGATCATACCGCTAACGGTCCCTAACAGCCCGATCATGGGTGCGATTGCTGCGATTACATTCAGGTAATTTATCCATTGGCTGATAGTATTTTCTTCTCCCTCAAGGGTGTCCACGATCGTTGCTTCAACTTTCTCGCGATTCTTATCAGTCATTGGCGTTTTAGCACGGCTTAGTGCTTCCGTCATGACTCTTGATAGGACCGTAGGGGATTGTTTGAGCGCTTGGATTGTTTCTTGGGTGAGTCCATTTGAGAGTTGTTTCTCGAACGAGCTGATCGCTCCTGCAGGAACAAATTTGGATAGCAGAGTTTCCCGCCAACAGTGGATGATTAGGAATAGCATACTGAGTGAACAGGCGCCGAGCGGATACATGGCCCAGCCTCCCTGCTTGATCATACCCCAGAGGCTAAGTGAATCACCCGCAGTGGCTTCTTCCTGACCAAACAAAAAAGGCGTTAGTGCGAGAAAGAACAAAAGAGATATCAGCAGGAGACGCTTCATGGGGTGGGTTCAGATTCTTGTTGGATTGTTAGTTTTCTTACAGTTTCCAGAGGCAGATTTAAATCTTTTTCTGGAGCTCCTTCTTCGATGGTCAGTGGATTGGCGTCTTCTATGGGAGCTGACTTTTCGGCCTCGAGTGATAGCGAGACAAGGCGCGCGTAAAGATCGTTCATTTGGTCGTCTGGCCAATCATAGCCGCGGCTTTGGTATTCACGGTAAAGGCGAAGTGCTTCTTCTGGTGATTCATCAATCCAGGCAGCGATGGCTACATGGTAACACTCTTGTAAGTAGGCTTTGGGATACTGGCTGCTGAAGGTGATCGGCTGGAGGCTTATCCAAAGCGCTTTTGTGAGTTCTTTTCGCTCTAAATGTACCTGACTGAGAATCCACCATCCAAGAGCTGATTCTCCGGATGGATCGTTCACTTTGCACCATCGTTTTGCGAGAAGTTCTGATTCGTCCCATCGTTTTAGACCAAAGAATGCCTTTAGGAGAACCTCATTCGCTGAACGATGAATCCTAGGTTCGTCGAAATCAGTTGCTAGCAAATTTCCGGCGATTCCCGCTGCGTCAGCGAACCGTTTAAGGTTCAAATAAGTTTCAGCTAGAACAAGGCTGGGCTCGATCAAGGACGTTTTCGGATACACTCTATGGAGAGGGCTTCGATTTCGGTGGATGAGTTCAAGGTAGGTAGCAGCGACTTCGTATTGGTGGTTTTCATACGCCTCAAGGCCATCCTCCAAGTCTTCAGCATCGAGCATTTCGATGCCAGCGATGGTGTCTTTGGTAAAGGTATAGGCAACGGAACCTGCGTCTGCCTCAATGCTCAGTTCCAAAGTTTGATCGGGCATCAACTGAACCTGGCCTTGAAATGACCGTCCTTCCGAATTGGTTATGATAGCCTCTACGGCGTGGGATTGGATATTACCGTAGGACAACCATAGGGAGACGGTAATGAAGAGGAAGAGTCGGCTACTCATTGGGCTCTTCCTCGCTTTCTAGAATCGTATTCTCGGGGATCAGCGCGGTCCATTCGGGAAGTGATTGCTGCGCCTTTTCCCATTCAGGGTATTGAGCGAGCTGGCTCTGGCTGAGCATTTCTTGGAGCGTTTTCACCGCTTCAACTGTCTTATTCATTCCTCTAAATAACTGGGCACTCTCCCAATAAGCGGATGCTACCAGATCTGGGTATGCTCTATACATATTGAAAATTCGCTGATAAAAAGCGGCGGCTTTTTCTCGATCTCCAAAAGTACGATGTGCGTTGGCTATACCTGCGAGAGCAAGAGCGTGGGGCCGCCCGCGCGCAGACTTTAAACGCAGTAAACTTTCGTAGGTACTAATAGAAGCATCGTATGCTCCGAGCTGAGACTCCACTTGACCGAGCAGGAGTCTCGCTTCGTTCAGGTGTGGATGCATGGGGATTTCGGTTTCCGATTTTTCCAACCAGTTTCTCGCGTCCTCGAATTGCTTGTTTTTAAAGGCCTGCCTAGCCAAGGCGAGGTATCCCATCGCTCTTGCGTTTGATTTCGGGAACGAATTTGTGAGATAAAGACTATGTGCTACTGCTCTCGAATCTCCCTCAACCTCCAAGGCGAGGCAGACTCTTCCAAGCGCCTCCGGATCCATATTCTCCAGAGACACTAGATCTGCTAGTTCCGAAAACGAATACATAGAAGGTTCCATCTTTGTATACCTTGAGTGGTAGAATACCACGAGTCGAGAGAGGTAGGTCGGTAGAGATGCTGTCTTTGATCGGTCAATTTCGTTAGTAAGCCAGGACTTAAAATCGGGGGCCATGGCGAGGTCACTAGAGCCACTGGGAATGGATTCAGCAGAATATCTCTTCAGCTTTTCCAACGCTTGTAGAAT
>CALGUT010000312.1 GCA_937920335.1 uncultured Opitutales bacterium | reverse complement strand
CCACAAAAGAAAATCGTGTCGATGTGCATCCTTATTTCCACTCCAAGGAAGTCACAATCGCGGAGGTATTGAAACCGGTCGGCTACACCACCGGTGCCTTCGGTAAATGGGACCTCGCCGGCCACACTCAGGATCCAAAGCGATACGCCGCAGAACTATTACCGCGCCACCAAGGATTCGATTACTACTTCGGCACCCCGGGAAGTAACGACAGAATCGCCAATCTCATACGCAACGAGACATTGATTGAGAAGGAAACCGACATGAACCTTATGACGAGGCGCTACACCGATGAAGCGATAGAGTTTATCAAGCGCAGCAAGGACAGGCCCTTCTTCGTCTACCTGGCTCACACGATGCCTCACATTCGCCTTGGAGTTTCAGAACCTTTCAAAGGTAAATCAGATGCCGGCATCTACGGCGACGTTATCGAAGAGATCGATTGGAACGTGGGCCGCATCCTGGATACACTCAAAGCAGAGGGTCTGGACGAATCTACTTACGTTTTCTACATGAGCGACAACGGTCCCTGGTACTTAGGGCGCAGCGAAGGCCACCTGAATCGCATCGGCCCCGATGCAGAAGCCCACGGCGGTTCGGCACTCCCCCTTCGCGGTGCCAAAACCTCCACTTGGGAAGGCGGCCTTCGAGTTCCTTTCATTGCAAGAGCCCCCGGAAAGATACCCGCAGGAACCATCAATTCAGAAATCGCCTCCACCATCGATATGCTACCCACGTTGGCAAAACTGAGCGGAGGCAACGCACCACAAGACCGGATTATCGACGGTCACGACATCAGTCACCTCATCCATGGAACGGAGGAAGCAACGAGTCCTACCAAAGCCTTTTACTATTACCAACGCACCCAACTCCAAGCCGTTCGTTCCGGACAATGGAAATTGCATCTCGCCCGAAGCAAAGACAAACTGTGGGGCTACTACAGCAAAGCGGAAGACGACATCGATTTCCCCAAGGCACTTTTGTTTAATCTGAACGCAGACGTCGCCGAGAAAAACGACGTTTCCGAGCAGCATCCCGATGTAGTTGAAACATTGTTACAGCTAGCTGAGCATGCCCGCGACGACATAGGAGACATAGACCGAATTGGAAAGAATGCTCGTTTCTTCGATGAGGATCCGAAGAGACCGGATATTGATTCGCACGAGTGATTCACGATCACTCGAAAAAGCCTAATTCAGAGGTCTGAAATAGGGGGAATCCTTGACGGTTCCGTTCCCATTATAATTACTAGGGTTCGATTCAGTCCCAGGTATGTGTTCTTCATAATACGGCGGCCGATCGTCCGTATCAGGCACATCATTCTGAAAGTTAGAAGCCATATCATAGCTACCCACACCAAAGCCCTCTACCCTTACGGCGGCGACTTCAGGCAACGACCGGGCGATCAGTAGATCCAGAAGTTCAAAGGACTCAATCTCATCACTGTAAAAGCGGTAAGGACGAATCAGAAAAACGGTCCCGTTGTGAGTCACCTGAATGTGCGTGTTATCATTCGCAACACCTTCCACTTCTGCCATAGGTATCGTGTATACATTTTCTGCATTCAGCGAACCAAGCTTTCCCTTAACCAGGTAGAGTGCATCAGAACCTAACACCACCACGCCTGCTTCCTTGTTTCGGACGCTTTGATCTCCTTCCGAAACCTGGCCAAGTAATGCATGTTGTATAAACTGGAGATCGTTGACCTCGACGCCGACAACCGGCGCAAGCCTATCTCCATCTTTATCGAGGGTTAACGGTTGCTTGGGACAGCCGGAAAGTAACACGGCTCCGCTGACTGCTATAATTGAGAGGGGTAATTTCACAATTTAAAAATTATCATCGATTTTAGCAGTGGTCAAGGCTCGCTTATTGGAACGGATCGTGGCGAAAATAGTATCACTAATTGTTCAAAATGCGGTATACGAATGTTTCAAAATTCCGTATAGTGAACTAGCCCTGCCCACATGAGACATCTGTTACCTCTTATACCACTTAGTTTAATCCTTGCCACGTTTTGTCCCTACGCCAACTCGGCTTCACGACCGAATTTTGTGATTATATTCACAGATGATCAGGGCTATGGAGATTTGAGCTGCTTCGGAGGCGATCACATTTCGACGCCTCACATAGACAAGATGGCTTCCGGAGGAGCGCGCCTCACGAGCTTTTACGTAGCCGCGCCTGTTTGCACGCCCTCCCGTGCTGCTTTGATGACGGGTTCCTATCCCAAACGGGTCGATATGGCCGTTGGATCCCGGTTCGGCGTTCTACTCTCCGCAGACTCTAAAGGACTCCATCCAGATGAGATCACCATTGCCGAAGTCTTAAAGGAAGCGGGTTACAAGACTGGTATGTTCGGCAAATGGCACCTGGGGGATCAACCTGAGTTTCTTCCTACCCGCCAGGGATTCGATGAGTTTTTCGGGATTCCCTATAGCCATGACATACACCCCTACCATCCCAGACAGGATCATTTCCAATTTCCAGCACTTCCACTGTTAGATGGCGAAACGGTTATCGAAATGGATCCCAACGCAGACTACCTGACGCAGCGAATCACCGATCGAGCGGTTCAGTTTATCAATACCCATAAAAACGAACCATTTTTCCTCTACATACCCCACGCCATTCCTCATCGCCCGTTGCACGTATCCCCTCCCTATCAAACCACCATCGATTCGGAGATAGCAGCAACACTTCAACAGGAAAACGGATCTATTGATTACAAAACCCGTGACCGTATTTTTCAGCAGGCAATTGCAGAAATCGATGACTCAGTGGGGCTGATACTGGAAACACTGAAACAAGCCGACATCGACGAAAACACCTTTGTTATATTCACGTCTGACAATGGGCCAGCCGTAGGAAACGCAGGGCCACTCAGGGGAAAGAAAGGCAGCACTTATGAAGGCGGTATGCGCGAAGCAACGGTCGTCAGATGGCCAGGCCATATCGAAGAGGGCTCCACAAACAATGAGCTCATGACGACCATGGATCTACTTCCCACATTCGCCCATCTCGCCGGTGCGGAGGTTCCCAAAGATCGAGTCATAGACGGCAAAGATATTTGGTCGGTACTAACAGGTGAAACCAAGACACCCCATGAGGCTTTCTTTTATCACCGCGGCAATGACCTGGCAGCTGTCAGATCAGGGGGTTGGAAGCTACATGTAAAGGACGGTAAACCCACCGAACTCTACGACCTGGATGAGGACATCGGAGAAACTGAAAACGTGCTAGCGGCACACCCTGAAGTTACACTCCGACTCATGAACTACATAAAGCCGTTTACTTCTGACATCGCAACCAACAGCCGAAATTCCGGTTTAGCAGAGCATCCCAAAGCGCTCAGCAAATAACAGAATTCGATCCAAGTATCCATTTATCAGTTACACTTTATAAACTAAACACTGCCTCATCGATTCTCATGAAATTTTTCTCGTTATTCTTCTTCACTCTCGTAGCTACCCTCAGTGCTCTTGCAAAATCATCCGACAAGCCAAACATCATCCTCATCTTCACAGATGACCAAGGCTACCAAGATTTGGGTTGCTTTGGGTCGACAACGATCAAAACGCCGCACCTCGACCGCATGGCCGAAGAAGGCTTAATGCTTACAAGCTTCTACGCACAACCAGTATGTGGAGTCTCCCGAGCAGCGTTGATGACTGGCTCCTATCCCATTCGCGTTGCGGAACCGAACAATATTAAACAGCTACATACGGTACCCCACCCCGAAGAGATTACGATAGCAGAGACCTTGCAGGAAGCCGGCTACGAAACCGCGCTGATCGGAAAATGGCACCTGGCTGGAAACCCAAAGAAGACCGATAACTCATACGATTCCGAACTAATGCCCAACGCCCAGGGATTTGACTACTTTTACGGCACGCCTCGATTTAACGGGTTCACCGTCTACGTGGAAGATACTCCTGTCAGGAGTAGGCTTTATCGAAACGAAGAGGTGGTGGTAGAAGCGGTCCAGAATTGGGACCATATCACTCAAGATTATACCCGGGAAGCGATCCAGTGGATTGAACAAAACAAAGACCAACCTTTCTTCCTATACCTGGCTCACAACTTGCCGCACGTCCCCGTCGGTGCCTCCGAAGCTTTTAAAGGGAAATCTGAATACGGACCCTATGGTGACACCATCGAGGAGATTGACTGGTCGAGCGGACAAATACTCGCCAAACTCAAGGAACTGAACCTCGATGAAGATACTTTGGTCGTATTTACTTCGGATAATGGACCCTGGATTGAGCCCACACGATTTGCAAACGGCACAGGCAGCGACAAACCCTTCATACCCCTCGATCACTCAGGCAGCGCCTTACCCCTGCGCGGCTGGAAGATGAGCACCTGGGATGGAGGATCACGGGTCCCATTTATCGCCCGCTGGCCGGGCAAGATTCCCGCCGGAGCCAAGTCAGACCAACTGCTTGCGACCTTGGACCTGTTTCCTACCTTCGCAGCTATCGGAGGGGCCAAGCTACCGGACCGAACGCTCGATGGTCATGACGCAACTGACTTTCTATTTGGCGAAACCGAATCAAGTCCCAGAGAAGACTATTTCTACTACTCGGGTTGCCTTCTAACTGGCGTCCGGTCAGGGGACTGGAAACTGGTGGTGCCCCGTCCCAGTAATCCGTCAGGGACCGGTTGGTGGGGGCGTATGATAGAAGCTGTTCCCGAAGTGCAGCTATTTGATCTAACTCATGATCTGGCAGAAGCGAACAATGTGGCCAGCGTATATCCAGAGATCGTCGCCTCTCTGATAAAACGTATTGAATGGGCACGTGATGAATTGGGAGATCTCGATCAAACCGGCGCCGGTGCGCGCTTCTTTGACAAAGGAGTACGCCGCCTGCAGAGCCCGATCAAATCCGAGTAACGGTCAGGTCAACAGTTCCACTCCGTACTGTTTGCGAAACTCTTTCGGAGACATGCCTTTCCGTTCCCGAAACTGACGATTGAAGTTTGATAGGCTATTAAAACCTGACGCGTAGCAGATCTCAGATACACTCGCGTCGGACTGAACCAGCCTACGGCAAGCCAACCCAATTCTCAATTCGTTGACGTATTGAATGAACGCCATACCGGTATTCTTTTTGAAAAAGCGTGAGAATGACTTGGGACTCATACCCGCTTCGAAAGCGACTTCCTCAAGCCGAATCTGAGACTCCAGGTGGGTAATGATCCAATTCCTAACCTGGTCAATTCGCCGGACGTTCTCTTCGCTCAAAGACGGTGCGTAGATTTCGCTCACTAGAGACTGACGCTCTGATTTTGAAGCCGAGGCCAACGCATCTAAAATGAGGATAAAACTCGCCAAACGCTGCGCCTCATTCTGAATGACCATAGCTCGCATAAGATCTTCCACAAACTGGCGGGTTTTCCCAAAAAACTCAAAGGACCGGCCAGCCGACTCGAGAAAACTGCGAATTCGATCCATCTCCAACTTCCCAAGAAATTCTTTTCCGAGTGACTGCTTAGAAAACTGAATGACATACATAGCCGGTTTTTCAGAGTCTTCCTCAGGCGGTTCATTGGGGTGAAAGGCATGCGGAACATTCGGCCCATTCAAAAGGAGCGTGCCAGGCCGTAATTCCCCTATGTAATCCCCTGTCGTATGATAGCCGGTATTCTTGAGCGTTAGCAGAATGTCTATCTCGGGATGATAGTGCCAAGTGGTCCACATATCCGTATCTGCCTTGAAGGAAAAAAGCTGGCCTTCGTAACTGGTAATTATCTCCCGCTGAGCGGACTGCCTCTTCTTGCTATTTGCGGGTTTCATGACACAGAAATGGATAAGACTGACACATTTTGAACACAAAATGTGAATTTTTCTCAATTAGTTAGTGGATAAAGTATCATATTTTGTCCTAATTGCAGTATACGAAATTCATACAGTTGAGTATAACTTACTAATGAGGAAAAAGTCCTCACCGAACATACCCTAAGAATGAACAAGAACTTAAACGCACTACGGCTTGCTGCTACCCTCTTGCCGATTGCGCTTCCGCTTTGCGCTGAAGAATTATCCCCTAAGGAGCTCGAGTTTTTTGAATCCAAAGTTCGCCCGATTCTGGCGGAAAATTGCTATAAATGTCACGCAACGGATGCGGAAAAGATCCGAGGCGGATTTCTACTCGATTCAAAACCGGGACTCTTGAGAGGAGGCGATAGCGGGGAGGCGATCATTCCCGGCGACGCCGAAGCCAGCCGACTGATTCATATGATCAGGCATGATCCCGATTTTGAAGCCATGCCGCCCAAGAGCAAACTTTCGCAGCAGGAGATCAATGACCTTACGACCTGGATCAACCAAGGAGCCCCCGATCCAAGACTTGAAGAACCCGAAGGTGCTGCACTCACTTCTGACTTTAATCTGGAAGAAAGGAAACAGTGGTGGTCTCTGCAACCAGTCGAGAAATACGATCTTCCCAAGGTTAAGGATCTAAATTGGCCCACTACGAACTATGACGCCTTCATTCTCTCGCAGCTGGAAGCCAAAGATTGGCAGCCAGCAGAACCGGCCGACAAACGAACCCTGTTACGACGATTGAACTTCGACCTCATCGGCCTCGCTCCGACCACTGAGGAGCTGGAAGCGTTCGTAAGTGACACCTCTAAAAACGCCTACGCCAAGCAAGTTGACCGCCTCTTGGCATCGCCCCATTTTGGCGAAAAGTGGGCCCGCCACTGGATGGACCTCGTTCGCTACGGAGAAACCAAATCCTTCGAAGCCGACTACACGATGGCCTACACCTGGCGTTATCGGGACTACCTGATCAAGGCCTTCAACGAAGACCTCCCTTATGATCAGTTTGTGCTGGAGTCCCTGGCCGGAGATCTACTCAAAAAGCCGCGACTCGACAAAGCATCTGGTGACAATGAATCCATCAAAGGGCCCGGCTACATCTATCTAACCGATGGTCAACATGGCCCCCCGGACCTTCACGCAGATGAGGCCAGGATATTTGATGGTATGATCGACACGGTCAGCAAGGCATTCCTCGGAACCACCGTCGCCTGCGCTCGCTGTCATGACCACAAATTCGACGCGGTCACCACCGCAGATTATTATTCGATGTACGGACTCCTAAGTAGTTCTCGATTCGCCTACCAAAATACGGTTTCGGAAAGTTTGCAGAAAAAAACCCTCGCTAAACTCAAGTCGAAGAAACCGGGTTTGGTGAAATTAGCCTATGATGCATCAAAGACGGATGCAGAAAAAGCCGGTGACTATTTTGCGACCGCGAGAGCCCTCATCGAAGACGGCCACTTGAATGAGCTCCATAAGGAATTGGAGTCCGCATTCAAAGCAGACCTCAAAGAAGCCAACAAGAATACGCGGGATGATGTGAAAAACAGCTATCAGCTGTCACTTGAGTCGGAAGTGAGTTCCCACGTAACCGCCTATGCTCCCGACGGATTAGACCCGACTACCCTGACAAACTGGACCCTCCTTCTCCTGCTACCCGAGCGGCAAGCACAATGGCCCGAGCTTCAGGGATTGTTTTCAACCGAGAAGCAGGATTCACCCAAAGAACCCACCAGCGAGAGTTTTGCTGCCGTCGCGGAGACTCTCGAAGATTGGAAACTTCAGGGTCTCGCGTTCAAAGATACCGTCACCAAGCCTGGAACGGTTATCTTCAGCGCAGAGGGGGACGACGCGATACAGACGATTGTTGGTGAACAGGCAGTTGCCGGACATCACGCGTCCAGAATCAGTGGTGCCATTCGGTCCCCTGAGTTTATAATCGATGGAAAACTGATAGAATTTCAGGCCAAAGGAAAATTCGCCGCCGCACGCCTTGTCATTCGCAATTACGAGCTCACTGGTCGCGGTCCCACCACGGATGACCTTTATGTTCCCATCAACAGTGATCACTGGGAAACCTATAAGATGGAAACCTACCTCTGGGAAGGCGAACCCGCCTACTTTGAATTCATCCAACACGGAGAGGCTACCCACTCAGTCAGACCTCGGGAGGAAGTACCCAATTTCAATGAAAACGCTTACCTGGCCTTCCGGTTTAAAGCTCCGGATTGGCCCGCCTACTGGACAGCGAACCAAACTGACAACGACAACTTCTTAGCTCCCCTCGTAAGCGATCTGTGGAACAAAGGACGGCGCAACAAACTGAACGCCATGGAGGCCGATCTCCTGGGGGCGTTTTATGGAGCCGGACTCATTCGAGCAGATCAAAAGAGAAGTAAGAAGTTTGCGACTGCCTTGGAAAGTTACCGCGAGCTCTCCCAAACGATACCCGAACCCCGTTTCGCACGAAGTCTGGCTGACGGTGATCCGAAGGATCAACCCGTCTATATCCGCGGTCTCCATACTAACTCGAGTAAAGAACCCAATCCCCGACGCTGGTTGGATGGACTTGGCGGCCCCGTTTTAAAGACGAAAGGCAGCGGACGCCTCGAATGGGCGGAATATGTCGCTTCGCCTGATAACCCCCTCACCCACCGAGTATTAGTTAACCGTCTTTGGAAACATGTCTTCGGTAAAGGAATTGTCGAAACCACCAACGACTTTGGAGTCATGGGAAGAGCTCCCTCCCATCCCGAACTCCTGG
>CALGUT010000311.1 GCA_937920335.1 uncultured Opitutales bacterium | reverse complement strand
CTGCACTTAAGGATTTTATACATCGAGTTTTCCCTTACCTATGAGATTTCTATCTAAATATTTACGATACTGCATACTTGCAGTGCCCTTATTCACAGTCACCGCGTCGTACGGTCAATCGATATCCAGCGACACCTTGGTATTCACCAAAGAAGAGGCCGTAGAATTTGCGCTAAGGCACAACAAGTCTCTGATTGCTGCCCGAACAACCATCGAGCAAGCCCAGGCAAGACATCGGCAAAGCGGCCTCCGCAGTAACCCCGAGCTCCAGGTCGGTTATACAACCGACAAGACCTTTAATAACGAAGGGGAATACCGATTTGGAATCGGCTTCGAACAGCGGTTCCCCGTCACCAACCGCCTAAGGCATCTTAAGAACCTGGCCGAGATCGAAATACAGCTGGCCGAGGCAGAAGTGTTTCATCACGAGCACCTGATCACTCAGCGCGTCGAAACCGCAATTCTCAATATCGCACAATCCCTCGAGGAGCTGAGACTTAGAGAATCGCAGATACGCCTTAACAAAGACTTCGCAAACTTCGTCGAATCACGGGTCAATGCAGGGGAGGCCTCGAGCATCGAGGTTAATCAGGTCAAGCTCGAGTTGTTTTCAGTAAATCAGGAGATCCAACAACTCAAGAACCGGTTAAACGAACAACTGGGATCCCTGAAGCAACTGCTTGGTGTAGAAGTTGATACAGCTATTGAGATTTTGTATCAATTCGCAATGCCATATGAGCCGATCACCCTTCCGCTCATCACTGACAGTGTCCTAGAAAACCACCCAGAATATAAGCTCAAGAAACTACTATCCCAAGTCGCGGATGAACGCATATCACTTTCCTTGGCCAATCGTTGGGACGATTTGGCAGTGGGCGTGTTTTTCGAAAATCAAAGGCAGGTTGACTTTCCGATTGGGCGTCAAACCAACAATTTTTTCGGCGTGAGCTTCTCTATACCACTGCCGTTAAGCAACAACAACTACGGCGCATACGAGGAAAGCCTCGCTTACCGCAAACAAGTAGAGCTGGAACTCGAAGCGCTTTCCCTTGAAACACGAATAACTACAGAAACCCTGAAAGAAAAAGCAGCTAGTCTCTATGAACAGATATTCGAGTACGATACCGGCGTAACCAGACTCGTAGAACAAAACCTGCGAGATATGAATGTCGCCTACGAATCTGGCCTCATCAACCTGACCGATCTGTTTAGATCTCAGGAGCAACGCCTAAGAATCCTATTATTTCAGCTCACCATGCTACACGATTTTGAGCAAACACTGGTCGATTGGAAAGCAGCCGCTCATCTGAACATCGACTCGAAAGCAGCCACTCATCCACACGCAAACCCCTCATGATTACCATGAAACCGCATACTAATCTCATTGCCACATTTATTCTGCTAGTGGGAGTTGTTCCACTTAAAGCTCAAGACGATCCAGAAGACACGATCATCCTCGACAAGAATGGTGTCAGTAATTTGCAGATACAACTCGCAGATGTCGCAGAGCGGGTCTTCGAAACAACTGTATTCGCCATTGGACGCGTGGAGGAAATCCCAGCCAACCGATCGGTGGTCTCTTCACGAATCGCCGGCAGAGTCACCAAGCTCAATGTATTCGAAGGGGATTTAGTACACGAAGGACAAGTCCTAGCCACTGTTGAAAGCAGACTCCTGGGCGATCCCCCTCCGTCCACCGAAATCGAGGCTAGTCAATCTGGTCTCGTCATATCATCGCACATACGTCTGGGTCAGCCGGTTGAACCCGCTTTGGAGCTCATGGACATTTCGGATCGTTCCAAAATGTGGGCGGTCGCCAAAATTCCGGAACAGGAGGCTGCTCTGGTTAAAGTCGGGTCGTTGGCCCATATCCGAATTCCCGCCTCGGGAAGCGAAGTGATCAATGCACAACTCGTGAGATTCGGCGTCGATGCAGATCGTCAGGCAGGAACGATCGAAGGGATCTTTGAACTCGACAATACTGCTGGCCGATTGCTCCCCGGTATGCGCGCAGAATTTTCAATCGTTTTAAACCAGCGTGAAGGTATCTTATCCGTACCGAGGGAAGCCATACAAGGAGATGTCGCTAACCGCGTGGTCTTTGTCGAAGACTTCGAAATCCCCAACGCATTTGTACGCTCACCAGTCGTTCTCGGAGAACAAAACGACGACTACGTGGAAGTTCTCAGCGGACTATTCCCCGGCGATCTCGTCGTCACAAAAGGCTCTTACTCGCTCGGCTTCGTAATTGAAGGCAGTGGAATATCATTGAAGGAGGCATTGGATGCCGCTCACGGACACGAGCACAATGAAGACGGTTCTGAAATCACAGAAGATCAAAGGCCTAGCAATCGCAATGAGACTCAAGATGCCCATGGTCATGAACACCACAACAGCTTCAGTCTGGCGCTTTCGATTTATGCAGGTGTCATCACCCTACTCTTCCTGCTTGTAATTCAGCGCCTCTGGAAACGATCACTACCCACTAATGGATAAGCCAGATGCTAAATCGATTAATTAGATTTTCCCTCGCTCAACGACCACTCATTCTAGTGTTCGCCGTGGTGATCGTTGCCCTCGGCATCCGAACAACGACCGAGCTTCCCGTAGAAGTTCTTCCAGACTTAACAAAGCCCACCGTCACGATTCTAACCGAATCTCCAGGGTTTGCCCCTGAGGAAGTAGAAACACTTGTAACGATTCCATTGGAAAATTCACTGATGGGAGTCACAGGAGTTTCACGCCTTCGGTCTATTAATGACATAGGCCTGTCACTGATCTTTGTCGAATTCGATTGGGGGACGGATATCTATCAAGCCCGCCAGTTTGTACAGGAACGTTTAACCGGTGTAACTGAATCGCTTCCAGACGGAATCAGCCCCTACATGACTCCAGTAGCGTCATTGATGGGAAACATTATGCTGATTGGGCTAACGGATCCAACGGGTCTAACGGACCCGAAGGAGCTGAGAGTCATTGCCGACTGGAACGTATCCCGCAAGATACAATCGATCCCCGGCATCGCAGAGGTTCTGTCGATGGGCGGTGGTGTTAAGCAAGTTCAGGTCCAGCCGGATCCCAACCGCATGTTGGCATTAGGCGTATCCTACGCGCAGATACACGATGCAGCAGCCGAGGCGGTCAAGAATACTACGGGTGGATTTCTGACAGAATCAGCACAGGAAATTATGGTGCGCAATCTGGCGATGACCACTGATCTCAGTGAAATCTCCGATACCGTAGTCAACTATGAAGACGATAGGCCGATACGCCTTCGAGACGTCGCTAACGTAGTCTGGGACATCGAGCCGATGCGCGGTGATGCGGGAATCGGATCCAAGCTTTTACATTCGAAAAACATCGATGAACCCACCAAGGGACATCCTGGAGTCATACTAAGCGTTACCAAGTCACCCGGTTTCGACACACTCGCGCTTACCGACCGTGTGGAGGATGCCATGCGACAATTGAATCCATCACTTCCGGAAGGAGTACACCTCATCACGATTTACCGTCAGTCCGACTATATCGACCTAGCAATTGGGAACCTCGAAGAAGCGTTGCGCGACGGCGCGATCATGGTGGCCTTCGTATTATTTCTCTTTCTGCTAAATGTCAGGATCACTCTGATCACGCTCACGGCAATTCCACTGTCTTTGGGCATTACAGTTCTGGTATTTGGCCTGTTCGACTTAAGTGTAAATTCTATGACTCTCGGTGGTCTGGCGGTCGCGATCGGGATGGTGGTCGACGACGCGATCGTCGATGTCGAAAATGTTTACCGAAGGCTGCGCGAAAATGCATCTCATGTCACTCCGAAGCCCGCAATTGAGGTCATAGCAAACGCTTCTGCCGAAGTCCGATCCTCGATTCTCTATGCGACCGTTCTGATCATTTTGGTGTTCCTGCCTCTCCTAGCCTTGAGCGGCGTAGAAGGCCGATTGTTTTCCCCGATCGCAATCGCTACCATCGTTAGCATGGCCGCATCATTCGTCGTATCTCTCACTGTGATACCGGTGCTCAGTTCATACCTGCTCAAACCGAAAACCGGAAAAATTCATCGAGATAGCTTTCTAGTCAGGGGCTTGAAGTGGCTCTTCAGTAAGACTTGGCTAAACCTGGCTCTCTCGCAGCCCCTTCTCGTTTTCCTGCTGACTGGTGTTTTCCTTTATTTAGCCTACGGTATGGTCACTAACATGGGCGGTAATTTCCTCCCTCCATTCAAGGAGCCCACTGCAGTCATTGCAACGACGACTGCTCCCGGTACCTCGCTGAAACAAACCACCGAGATTTCTGCAATCGCCCAGGATCTTTTATTACAAATCCCAGAAGTTGAAACAGTCGGTTACCGAGTGGGACGAGCTGAACGCGGCGACCATGTCGTTCCTGTTTCCACAGTGGAATTTGATGTCGAGTTTAAGAAGGAAAGCGCTCGTAGCCGTAATGATATTCTTGCTGACGTTCGAGAAACCATGAGAAGCATCCCAGGCACTTTTAGCGCGATTAGTGGACCGCTGGCAGACCGAATTGGTCATATGCTCAGCGGCGTCTCAGCTAAGGTCGCTATCAAAATCTATGGTCCAGAACTCAATGAGCTAAGGCGTATTGGCACGCACATCGTAGAGATCGCCCGTGAAATTCCGGGGCTGGAAGAAGCGCGAGGAGAACAACAGGCACCCATCCCACAACTGAGGATCGAAGTTGATCGAAAACGTGCGCTCGCCTACGGAATTACCCCGGGAGCGCTAAACGAACAACTCGCCGCACTTATGGGCGGAGACACCGTTGCAGAGATCTACGAGGGACAGCGGGTTTATGATCTGGTAGTTCGCTTGCCTAAAGAATGGAGGGAGTCACAGAATCGTTTGGCAAATCTCTATATAGATACCCAGAGCGGCCAAAGAATACCGCTTAGCTATGTGGCCGACATCCGACATGGCACCGGACCCAACACCATCCTGAGAGAAAATACGATCCGGAGATTTGTCGTTTCAATCAATCCTACCACAAGCGATCTTAATGCGGTCGTCGAGCAACTACAATCTGCAGTATCTAACCAAGTTAAGCTGCCACAAGGATACTCCCTCTCATTCGAGGGTGAATACGAAGCTCAGCAGGAAGCCCGTAAGACCATACTGACCATGTCTGCGATCATCATGCTCGTGATAATCGTATTACTATATAGTTACTTCCGCAGCTTCAGCTTCGTCCTCGTGGTGCTAACGATCATCCCGATCTCGCTGATCGGAAGTATCATCTATACCCGTTACACGCTCGACAACATCAGCATAGCGACTCTGGTCGGTTTCATCGCCGTGACTGGCATAGCCGCAAGAAATAATATCATGATGATTTCCCACTACCTGCATCTTATGCGCCAAGAGGGAGAACCATTTACAAGATCTATGGTCGAACGAGGAACCTTGGAACGCCTCGTTCCCGTACTTATGACAGCTATATCAGCAGGGCTCGCACTTCTTCCGCTGGTATTGGCGGCTGAGGATCCTGGAAAAGAAATACTAAACCCGGTTGCGATCGTAATCATTGGAGGCCTATTAAGTTCAACCTTACTGGGATTAGCTGTAACGCCTGCACTATTCTACACTTTCTGCCGTAAGGCGGCCGAAAAGTCCATTCGACTTAAGTCTGCCGCTTCAGAATAAATCCACATAATCACCGTTTAAAACTACTCACATTTTGCACCTTTGAAGATGAAAAGACACACCCAACTGACACTAGCACTTATCACCCTGTTTTATCAAACTAACCTAACGCAGGCGGCAGAAGAAGGCCATGATCATAGTCACGCCCATCCACACCCGAGTGAATCAGAACACGCCAAGAAAGAGGCCGGGCCAAACGGTGGTCGCATCATTAAAACCGACGATACTGAGCTAGAGTTTTTCGTGCGAGATGACGGAAAAGTGCAAATTACGTTTCTTGATCACGGGAATGCGGTTCTTCCCCCAAAAGATCAATCGGTCTCCCTGATCGGAGGCAATCGCTCAGCTCCAACCAAGTTCTCATTCGAAGCAGGCAGCTCATTACTCGTATCTAATGAATCGATCCCACACATCACGAACAAGCCAGTGATACTCAGTATCCAAAATACAGTAACTGAAAATACCGTTCGTGAACGATTTAACCTCAACTTAAGCATCTGCCCAAATTGTGACTACAAAGAGTATGCGTGCATATGTGGACATGACGAAAGTCACCATAACGATCACGAACATGAAGGCCATAAACACTAGTCGCTGTCGATTCGGGTGACACTTGAGGACAGGATAAAATTATTGAGCCCGTTATCCTACGGGCGATGCTAATCTCTATTCCTGAAGCATCAACGAAGTCTCAACCCTGCTCCTAACATAAAAGCATGATCCCAATTTCGATCTAACCCCAAACGCCGGGATCGAATTTGAAAGAACACATTTGTCGTCGCTCTATCGTTCAGTCTAACGAAGAGATCCAGAGGTCTCAGGCGATTCTCATTAAACCCTCTGCCACTGTAATCTAGGAATACTTCATTGGAAACCTCATACCGTTCCATACTACCAAACCAATTGGCCCTGCGAGATAAGCGGAGACGGTGACGTGACACAAACTCAGTTCGGTCGCCACGGCTTTCCCACCAACGGACTTCCAAGCGATTCCTCAAGGCCAAGGTGGTCGATTCAGAGAGCTTCCAACGTCGATTGAGCTCCATTTCCAGCCGCGCTAATCGGTT
>CALGUT010000310.1 GCA_937920335.1 uncultured Opitutales bacterium | reverse complement strand
CTCAAGCGCTCACTATAAGGTTAATCAGAAAACGATGATTTAAGTCTTATTTTCTATTTTGTCACTAGATGAGAAACAGGGTCCGAATCCAATGATGAGACCTTACAATCCGAATCTGGAATCTGCCCGAAACCTTTAGGTTGATTACTGCCTAAAATCCGTAATTATAGCGCAATAACCATGAAGTTTACTCGATCTACCCTACTAGCCTTCCTTTGCCTTTGTGGCTCAATCGTTCACGCCGACCGCCTACCTATCACTTTCGATAAAGGAGAAAGTGTCGTCCTCATCGGAAACGGTCTCGGCGAGCGCATGATTCACTACCCACACTTTGAGACGGATCTTCAGCGAAGCTTCCCGAAAAGTGAGCTGGTCCTACGGAATCTATGTTTTCCTGGTGATACGCCAGGCTTCCGAGCCCACTCATCCCGTGAAACCCAGTGGGCCTTTCCTGGAGCTGAGAAATTTCACCCTGACAAAACCTTCCACGATGGCATCGGTTTCTACCCAACTCCAGACGAATGGCTAACCACAGTTAAGGCTGATACCATCCTCGCATTCTTCGGGTATAACGAATCCTTTGATGGATTCGAAGGCCTGGAAAACTACTATGCAGAGTTAAATGCCTTTATCACCCACACTCAGAATCAAACCTACAATGGGAAATCAGCTCCCCGTTTGATCCTGGTTTCTCCCATTGCATTTGAAGACCGCTCGGCCGACTACGATCTCCCAAACGGCCATGAGGAAAACCGTCGCCTCGCAGCATACGCTGAAGTCATGGAGCAAGTAGCAACAGACCGACGCATAGGGTTTATTGATTTATTCAATCCATCGCAACAATGGTATCAATACTCTGAAGAACCGCTTACCATCAATGGCTTCCTATTAAACGATAAAGGGCACCAGGCACTGGCCAGCGAGTTGCTGGCAGCACTGGTTGGAGAGCGTGATCCGAGAGCTTTGACCAAGACCAAGCGCGAAACGGTATTCAAATCTGTCGAAGCAAAAAACTGGTATTGGTACAATGACTACAGAATGCTGAATGACGTGCACGTCCACGGTCGACGTCACAAGCCGTATGGGAATGTCAATTATCCCGAAGAAATTGCAAAACTGCGCAAGATGACTGCGCTGCGCGATGATCGCATTCACGCACTTGTACAAGGAAAAGAAACCGACCTCATCATCGATGATCAGAAGACCGGAGACTTAACACCTGTAGAGACCAACTACGATCTGCCGATCGAGTTCCTCGACAACGTAGCAGCCCTGGATCAAATGACCGTTGCCGAGGGCTACGCAGTCAACCAGTTTGCCTCCGAGTCCGACTTTCCGGATCTGAAAAATCCGGTACAAATGGCCTTCGACAACAAGGGCCGCCTCTGGGTTTCGGTCATGCCCTCGTACCCTCACTGGAAACCCGGTGACCCGCTGCCCAATGACAAGATCCTCATTTTTGAAGATACCAACGGAGACGGCGTCGCCGACAAACAAAAGGTATTCGCGGATGGACTACATCTACCCATGGGCTTCGAAATCGCCGCCGAAGGCGTTTATGTCACTCAGGAGCCGAATCTCGTGTTACTCGTTGACGACGATGGTGATGACCGCGCTGACCGCACTGAAATCTTGGTAGCCGGATTTGACTCGGCAGATACTCACCATGCGATTTCCGCTTATGCTGCCGACCCTTCCGGAGCATTTTACATGTGCGAAGGACGGTTTCTTCATTCACAGGTAGAAACGCCGTACGGTCCAGAGCGCATGACAGATGGCGGAGCTTGGCGCTTCGATCCCTATTCCTGGAAGCTCGAACGCTTCATGCAGACCGATGTCAACAACCCGTGGGGTATTGCCTACGATGAGTGGGGTCAAAACTTCCTGGCCGACGCATCGGGTGGCCAAAACTGGTGGTCCCTCCCACTCTCAGCGAAAGTCCCACACGCCTACGAAATCGCCAAGGTGGACGAGTTCACCACCCACCGTGTGCGCCCGACTTCTGGAGCAGAATTTATCTACTCCCGCCACTTCCCCGAAGAACATCAGGGCGACTTTCTAATTAACAACACCATCGGTTTCCTCGGCACGAAACAACATAAGGTCTGGGAAGACGATGCTGGCGGATTTACTGGTGAGTTGAGACACGATCTTTTGTATTCGAAAGATCCAAACTTCCGCCCAGTTGATCTCGAGTTCGCCCCTGACGGTTCCCTCTACATCGTCGATTGGCATAATCCATTGATTGGTCACATGCAGCACTCAGCTCGCGACCCCAACAGAGACCACGACCACGGTCGCATTTACAGAATCACCTATCCATCGCGCCCTCTGGTAAAACCGGTTCCAGTCGCCGCGGCAAAAATTTCCCAGTTATTGGAGAATCTAAAGGAGCACGAATACCGCACTCGCTACCGCACGCAAAGGGAACTGCAGGCACGACCTGCGGCAGACGTTATTCCGGCAGTCAAGAAATGGGCGGCTGGACTCGACCGGAATGACCCGAATTACGAACGCAACCTATTGGAAGCTCTCTGGGTCACCTGGGGCCACCACGAAATCGATGAAGCCTTACTGCGCCAGTGCCTGAACGAACGGAAACCCCAAACCCGCTCCGCTGCGGTCCGCGTATTGCGTTACACCTACCAACAAGTTGAAGGCTACGAAGAACTGTTCAAACAAGCAGCGAACGATTCTCATCCTCGCGTGCGTTTAGAATCAATCGTCGCGGCTTCCTGGATGGATAACGATACCGGTGCACGTATCTTGCTCGAAGGCATAAAGAATCCCGTCACGAAGTGGATGGGACATACCATCACAGCTATTCTCAAGACCCTCGGCGACGACATCACTCGCCTCTATCAGACTCAACAAATTGACCTATCAGACAATCCTGCGGGAATGGCGTTTATCGAAGGAAATTATGTCCCCTATGCCTACAAGGAGAAGTATGTGCGCCCACCTGAAACCAGTATGCCTGCCGCCGCTCTAGAGGTATTTGAAATCGGCCGGGAAGTCTACCAGCGGGACGCGCATTGTATCACCTGTCATGGTGAAGACGGAAAGGGAGCGATCGCCGGTATCTACCCACCACTGAATAACAATGAATGGGTCAACGGCGACAATGAACGACTCATCAAGATTATCCTGAAAGGCCTTTGGGGGCCGATCGAAGTAGCAGGAAAATCTTATGACCCGTCAACAGGTGTTCCACCTATGACCGGCTTTGAACACATGCTGACGGACAAGGAAATCGCAGCCGTAATCTTTTACGTCCGCGAAAACTTCGCCTGGGTAAAAGGCCGCCCGGCAACTCTTATTGACCCGCTAGAGGTAACGCGAATCCGCGAAGAAAATAAAGATCGAGAAGGCTTCTATATGGTAGATGAACTTCTCGAGATGCATCCGATGCCGGAGCGAAAGTAAAAGTTAAACCGTCTAAAGATCCGACCTCTTGGTTTGCCGAAAACATAAGGCAAACCCGAGGCCTTCAGCATCTATTGAACCGGCAAAATAGTTTGTCGGCAGAGGCCTTTTAGAACTATTTGAGCCGAGTATAGTAGACTGAAAGTCATAGCTCAAAAAAATATCCAGCAAAGAGGTTCAGCTTTCAGGCTAAAACGACTTCATACACCTGCCTAGTTTGTTGAATGATAAAAACCTCTTTAACGGTCGTTCGCGACTCCATTTCTACCTAATCCAAGTTTACTTGGTTTAACTTCAGCGAAGTTATGTGATGCTGATCAGTGAGTGATCCAGGTAACGAAAAGGCGGCCACGAGACCGTCAAACACATGCACAGCGAAATTGATCGTCCGATTGTTCAGTTGGTAACTGACCTCGAAGAACCGGGATTACTCGACCGCACACTGGTTATCGTCGCATCCGAGTTCAGTCGCGACGCCATCATAGAAGGAAAACCTGGTTCAAATGCTAACGATCAAGCTGCCTGTAAGAGCGACACGATCACCGAGAAAAAGCATTACGGCTTACACCGGCACTTCACAGCCGGCACCAATGTTGCCCTTTTCGGAGGCGGCGTGAAGAAAGGTTATCTCTATGGCAAGAAATTCCGTTACAATTACTGACCTCCACACCACAATCATGACGGCCATGGGCATGAGTCCGAAAACCGAATTTTCCATTAAAGGTCGCCCCTTCTATGTAACTGAGGACGGCAAGGGAAATCCAGTTATGGATATATTGGCTTAGCGAGTTTCACCAGCTCAGGTAAAGCGAGCCTGACTAACGGCCGAGAGCACTTAATATATGCCCGTCATATAAACTCGGAAGACTTACTTAGTTGGCTTCGGACCGACGAGTTCAACGATGTTCCCATCGGGATCTCTTACAAGCGTCAATGCCATGGAAGGATCGAGATTCTCAGGCAATGCCAGAGGACTCTTAGCCACCGTCTTGACTCCAGCCTTTTCCAATCGAGCCAACGCCTTGTCCATACTGTCGACGAAAATAGTGATATAGCTAAAGCCGAGCGAGGTGTTGATGTGTTGGTTGGCAACGGGAGCCGAATTTCCGGTGCTCATAAGCTTGAGCTTCGTTGCGCCGACACCCTCTCCCAGAGACAGGACCGTTACATCGAGTCCGCTGCCCTCAGTGAGCCCCACATCCTTTGCATAGTCACCCGCCACACTAAAGGAACCTGCAACCTTGAAACCCAAGGCCTCGGTATAAAACGCCACGGAATCCTCAACATTGCTTACTAAACAGCCGAGGTCGATCGTTGGATTACTCACATTGCTCTCGTGGTGTGCAGCCTGAACACTGGCCAATGCAAACAAGAATGAACTAAGAATTAGAATGTTAAGGTGACGTATTTTTTTCATAAGGATCTTTTGTATTTAGAGTTTAGTACTAAAATGTGGGCCTAAGCGATTAAAAGACCGATAATACCCGAAATCACTACGTAAATGGTCATTGGGATAAGCGTTTTTCGAATAATGAGTCCCTCTTTACCAATCAAACCTACCGTAGCAGATGCAGCGACCACGTTATGAACACAGATCATATTTCCGGCCGCTCCGCCTACCGCTTGAAGGGCTACGACAATATGGGGTATTGCATCAATTTTTTCAGCCATGCCAAACTGAAATAACGAAAACATCATGTTACTGATCGTATTACTACCTGCTATAAATGCTCCTAGGGCTCCGATCGTAGGTGCGATCAAGGGCCAAAGAGATCCGAATAATGACGATACTCCATCTGCTAACACCAATGGCATCGCGCTCATGGTTTCCGATTGGGAATTAATAAACACCTGTACCATCGGCACGGCAAAGATCAATGCCGCACCCGCACCGAAAATCATCGAACTGGACTCTTTCCAAGACTGCCGAATGGCGGATCCTTTCATCCCGAATAATACGTAACAGATGACCGAAGTTAGCAGAAACAGAAATCCGGGTAGATAGAGCGGCTGAGTCTTTGTCCCGATTCCTGTGCCGAAGATATCAGCCCAGCCAAAGGTGACTGCTGCCGATGTTACCCAGGCCTTAACATCGGGCAACGTGCGAGTTGCTACTAGCAGAACAGCAACAATTACATACGGCAGCCAGGCCTTCAAATACTCGCCCTTTGAACGGCTCGTTCCTTCAGAGTGAAGATCCACTTCCAACTCGCCCTTCCAGTCAGGTTCCCATTGTTCCTCCGCAGGGAATTGCCACACCCGTTTGGGTTGCAGGAAGCCAGCCTTCGTCGCGGGTACCACAATAAGCAGTCCGATCAGACCGCCCACCAAAGAAGGAAATTCCGGACCTAAAGACCAAGCTAAGATGACCGAGGGAATCGTAAACGCCAGACCGGCAAAGATGGCAAACGGCCAAATAGCTAATCCCTCGCGTATGGACTTTCCAGTGCCGAAAAAGCGCGTCAGCACACACACCATGATCAACGGAATAAACGTTCCAATAACTCCGTGGATTGAAGCCACAGTGGCACCTATCCTTCGTAGGTAGTCTGGAAAAGTCATCTGTGCTGCGGTTACTACCGCCATGACACTCTCGTGGCCGCTCAGGCCCGTGTTGACACCGACTAGAATTGGCGTGCCGACCGCACCGAACGACACCGGCGTACTTTGAATGATCAATGCAGCGACCACCGCCGCCATGGGAGGAAACCCGATTGCAACCAGCAACGGTGCGGCAATCGCTGCTGGAGTTCCGAAGCCCGCCGCTCCCTCAATAAACGAACCGAATAGCCATGCAATGATGATAGCCTGAATACGTCGATCCGGGGATAGAGATACGAACCCCTCTCGAATTACCGCTATTTCACCGGACGCCTTTAGCGTATTGAGTAATAGAATCGCTCCAAAGACTATAAACAGAATATTGAGCGCCGTCACCACTCCGTGAATACTGGCGGCTGCAACTTGGGAGACATTCACCTGCCAGACAATGAGCGCGATCAATACCGTCCCCACATAAGCGAGCGGCATCGTCTTCTTGGCAGGCCACCGAAGAACAACCAAAAACAGCATTACAACGCCAATTGGGGCCAGGGCGAGGAGGGATAGGATGAGAACGGGTAAGTCAGACATAGGTAGACCCAAGCAAATTCAAACCAAATAAACAATCTTTGAACAAGCTCGTGATTGAATTTCGATTTTACGTCATGGTTATGGAGATTTCCTTAACTCTAGTTCGTGCAGATTTTATCGTCGGTGGATTCAACTTTGAAGTGCAAGAGAGCGATGTAAAGGTGAGTTAGGTGCT
>CALGUT010000309.1 GCA_937920335.1 uncultured Opitutales bacterium | reverse complement strand
AAAGTGTTTCGTTGAATATAAAAAGATTCTGTGGGTTTGGTAAGCTGTATGGACGAGTCTCTTTCTATTTGCGAAGAACTACTTCTTTTGTCGCTAGATGACGAGAATGGTAAACTCGTCACATCGTCCTCTGAATCTTTGTCATTTACGATGGCGGGGGCGGTCCTTTTGAACTCATGCTCCTGGGGAAAATCGAAGTAAACGATGGCAAGGTCGTAACGCTTCCTAAATCGCCGATGGGCGACAAGATCTTTGATATGGCGATTGCGCGATTTGCCAAACAGACCCAAACGAAGAATTTGAAATACTGGGTTAACCAATTGGCTAAGGATACCAGCACCATTAAAAACGTTCTGTTCGAAACGCTGGTGGCCCTGGGTGCATTGAAGGAGGAGGACAGGACGTTTCTTTGGGTATTCAAGTACAACCGTTATCCGACAGATGATTCGCGCATTGAAGATCGAGTACGGCGCCGCGTCGCCGAGAGCTTGTTTGGTGATGCGCCGATGGATCCACGTGATTATGTGTTGTTTCTATTGATGGGTGCTTCAAAATTGGAAGCCGAGGTATTCGTCGTCCGATCAAGTCAGTGAGGCCCGTAGACGGATTAAGGTATTTGGGGAAAGCGATGCGGTGGGAACGGCCATCTCAGCAGCGATTAAGGAATTTGAGGCAGCTATGGCCATTATTATTACTACGGCGGCCATGAGTGCGGTTGTTAGCAGCTAGCGATTTGCGTGCTGATTAGACTTTTCAACCTCGGCGACCAGCGTTAGGGAATAGGTCTTGAATTTCATCCGACAAGTATCATGAAACTATCGATTGTCTCTACTCTAGTTTTTATTGTGAGTCTGCATGTAGCTTCAGCGCAGGCCTTTATTGGAACGTTTTACACCCCTGACAACCGAGACGGTATGCTGATTACTCTTAAAGAAGAGGGCGGTGTTTATTCCGGAACATTCCGCGGGGAGGGTGAAGTCTACCAAGTCGAGTGCCGTTTGGACGGCGACTTACTGATTGGCCAGATCTTGGGAAAACCCATGCAGATTACGATGAGTCAATCTGGGCCCTATCTTGAGATCACCCTTGCCGAAACCAAGTGGGGAGCACTCATCGATGAGGCGACGCTTCGGACCTACCTATTGACATTGCAGGGTGACACGTCTTCGGCGGCGGCCAACTATGTGCAGTCAGCTGAAGGCGGGGAAGAGACTGTGATTTTTAACGGTCAGATTCTGAGCCGTAAGCAGCTGGAGGATTTCTTTAAAGAGTATGACCGCTATCCTCGACCGGGGAATTATTGGTATGATCCGGTTTGTGGGCTGTATGGTGCGATTGGTCACGATGCCTTTGGTTATATGCGTAAAGGCCGTGACTTTGGTCCCATGCCAGCGAATGCGTCGAGAGGAGATTCGGGGTTTTATGTCAATGGGCGCTGCTTGTCCAAGCGGGAGGCGTTGGTCTGGCGTCAGCTCATGGGGCGTGAGCTGCGGAATGGAAACTACGTGTTTGATGATCGCGGTTATTTTGGAATCGAAGGCCGCAGAGGTGATCAGTGGAACCTGTTCGAGTTGGCGGAGAAGAATAGCTATGGGCTTCCTTCTGGCATGGAAGGGGCGTATTGGACAGCTCGGTTTGGACGCGACCGTCGGGGGGATCGTGGTTGGGAAGAGTATTATAGTGTGCCAGGTGAAGGTCCCAGTGATTATGGATTCGGCGGAGAGCGGTGAATCGGAGACGATATGGAAGGGGGCTTCAGCGTCTCAGGGCTGAATTGTGCAGATTTGCCATATCGGCTTCGATGGCGTCGGTCTCGGGCTTGCCCGCGAGATTGTGGTATTCGTCAGGGTCTGCAGGTAGGTCGTACAGTTCGCGGCTTTCGTCCTCGTACTGAATGAACTTAAACCGTTCTGTGCGGATCATGTTGTTGGCCACGTTTTTGTAGGTGGTATGAGCGGGCGCTGCTCTGGCAGCGTAGGGGTCTTTTAATAATGAGGTGAGGTCGTGCCCCGTGATGCGATCTGAGGGGAGGTCGAGTTTGGCCAAATTCATCAGCGTGGGGTAAATGTCTATGAGACTTACCGGGCGGTAGGAGCGCTTTCCCGCGTTCTGAGGGTTTCTGGGATCTTTGATGAAAAAGTTAACCTGGGCGGCGTCATCCCACAGGGCAAATTTCGTAACGTGTAGTTTTTCACCGAGGTGGTAGCCGTGGTCACTCCAAAGAACGACCATTGTGTTGTCTTTGTAGCGGCTGTTTTCCAGTCCGTCCAAAATTCGACCGACCGCGCGGTCCGCGATTGCGCAGCTTGCGAAGTAATAGCTAAGCATGTCTTTCCAGCCTTGGAGGTCGCCGTCGTTGGGATCGATGGAGAGTCCGTGATTGAGGACGTCAACAAATCGATCGCTTCCAATGGTGGGTGCGCCGCTTGAGTCTCGTTGCATCCCTGAGAATTTAAACGCGTATTCCGGGACGTCATCTCCGTCGGCAGTGAATTCTTCGAGCAGCTCCCGGGTAACGGACATTTCCTCAGTGGGGAAAAGGCTCACGAGGTCTTCGGTTGCGTAAAATGGCAGGTGGGGGCGAAAGATTCCCAGTGCCAGAAAGAACGGCTGGCCGTCGGTCAGTTTGAACGAGGTGTCGTGATCGGTGGCTCGTCCGGTTTCAAGAAGACGGGCCATGAAGTCGGCTTTGCGGTAGTCGTTTAACTCTCTGTAAGTAGAGGCGTCGTTGCCCTCTATGCCCCAGGCCAATGCTTTCGTGCGCCAAACGGAATCAGTCTTGGGTCCCGCTCCGCCTGTGACATCTGTCCAGACCGACCAGGATCTTGAACCATCTGAGTTCTTATAGCTTGAGCTGGAGTGGAATATCTTCCCCGTAGAAGCGGTGTACCAGCCATTGGCCTTCAAGTATTCGGGAATGGTAATGGCGTCAGCGAGGGGTTTGATTCCTTGATACTCGTAATCTCGAAAGAACACGGCTCCTGCATTGGTGGTGAATCCGGTCGAATGCGGACGAATACCGGTCATCAGAGCAGCGCGACTTGGATTGCAGGCAGGAGCAGCGCAGTAAGCATTCATGAAAGTTATCCCTTGATCAGCAAGTCGCTGGATATTGGGAGTCATTCTGCGAGCGACCTCGGTCCTGAGTTCTTTGTCCGGGTAGACCTTTTGAAGAAAGTTGCCGGGGTCTTCTGCGAAAACAGAACCAATCGTCTTTAGATCATCGATGGCGATGAACAGGATGTTAGTTGGTTGATCCGATTGATGGGAAGATGCGTCCAGTAGCGGACCGCTCAAAAGCAGCGGACCCAGGATTATCGAGAAAAATTTGCTCATGATGCTTGGTTGGTTGGGTATCTGCTTGAGCGTTAAGAATGGAGAATGTGTAGCCAAGACTTACCTCATGTTACCGGTAACTGAAATGAATGAACAGGAGTTGCCCTATAAATCGTATGGGTAATTTCTGTAGAGTTCTTTAAAATCGGTACTTGCTGGCTATTTTCCTTGAACGTGTTCCAACCAGCCCACTAACTTAGCCCGCTTATTATTATGAGTCAGTCCGACAAGGAAATAGCCTACGATTCCAAGGTTGAAGGTGGCGTCGTTACCAGCCGTTTGGATTCCGTCATCAACTGGGTCCGATCCAATTCTGTGTGGCCTATGCCGATGGGGCTCGCCTGTTGTGGAATCGAGCTCATGGCCGTAGGTGCCTCACGTTACGACATAAGCCGTTTTGGTGCAGAAGTGATGCGTTTTTCGCCCCGCCAGTCCGATTGCATGATC
>CALGUT010000308.1 GCA_937920335.1 uncultured Opitutales bacterium | reverse complement strand
CCCGTTTACTTCCCACTATTGGACGAGAAATATCCAAGGGCAATCCCCATCATTGAAAGTCCACCGACTATCCAGGGAGCGACTGCCAGATGTTCCGGTGAGAAGATGGCGATGACTGTAACTGCTATCATACTCGCGCCGCCGATGATGGCGGTGATTCCAACACAGGCCGTATGGGGGTGGTTCGTGACTTCCATAGTGCCGTGGGTGGGTGTTTCAATTGAGTGATTCATGTTATGACTAGTTTTGGGTTTTTTGTGTGTTCTACTTATAAGTGGCGCTAAGCCGAAGTTAGGTGACAGGTTTTTTTTGTTTTTTTGAAAGCGATTGTTATTCAGCAGCTCTGATGGGTGCCGTGTTACCGGAGTGAAGTGACCGTCTAGGTCTGTACCTATTTCTTCCTCCCTAGACGGTTTCGGCATATAGCTAAAATTAGGTACTGTTTTGCAGCCCAGTTGAACGTATATGATCTTATGGTAGCTACTGATCGTTAACAGGATGTCTTTTCTTACTATCCTCGTCCGCAAAGCTTAACTTTAATAGTGCTAGTTAATACGTAATGAAGTTGCTGAGACTTCCGTTCTATATACAGTTCATTATTTCAGCCTATTTGAGTAACCCCAATGAAACCCTGTTATACAAAGTCATAGCATTGAAACGCAGTGATTAACGCTAAGACCCTAACTTATATCTTCTCGCGTTTGCGGAAGGCAGTCATGGATCTGCTGCCGATCATCCTCGTGATCGCTTTCTTTCAGACGGTCGTAATTCGTCAGCCACTTCCACAATTGACGGAGATGCTTATCGGAGCGGTTATGGTGGTCATAGGCCTTGCTCTTTTTATCGAAGGTCTGGAAATGGCGTTGTTTCCTATTGGGGAGAATATGGCGCAGGCGCTTTCGCGAAAAGGAAGCGTGGTATGGCTTACTATTTTTGCCTTTGCGTTGGGGTTTTCGACAACAATTGCTGAGCCTGCACTCATCGCCATTTCCAAAGAGGCTGCTTTGATTGCAGTTAGCAGCGGTCTGTTGGAGGATACGCCCGAGAGGATAGGCTCCTATGCTATGGGCCTACGATTGACCGTAGCAGTTTCGGTGGGTATCGCCATTCTCCTCGGAGTTTATCGCATCCTCCTCAACTGGCCGATTCACTACCTCATCATGTCTGGCTACTTTCTAGTCATGCTGATTACGTTTTTTGCACCAAAGGAAATTATTGGTATCGCCTACGATGCCGGGGGTGTGACCACCTCCACCATCACTGTTCCTCTGGTTACTGCGTTGGGAGTCGGTCTAGCCACGGTGATTCGCGGGACAAATCCACTTCTCGATGGCTTTGGCCTTATTGCATTTGCATCGCTGCTTCCAATGATCTTCGTGATGATTTATGGTATAACTGTTTTTGGCACGGGATAAAACAAGGATGGACCAAGTCATACATTTCTCCCAAAACTTACTGCTTACCTGCCGTGATTTACTCCCGATTGTGTTGCTGTTCGCTTTCTTCCAGATTGTGGTGATCAAGCAGCGTATCGCTAACCTAAAACGCATTCTGATCGGGAGTATCTATGTCCTCGTCGGTCTGACTTTTTTTCTTAGTGGTCTGGAGGATGCGCTCTTCCCATTGGGGAAAATTATGGCGACCCAACTTACAGATCCGGAATTTGTTGGAGGTGGGGAGAAAGCCGTAGACCTGACTGACTGGAAGAATTATATATGGGTATATGTGTTCGCAGCAACTATTGGTTTTGCGACCACTATCGCTGAGCCATCGCTCATGGCGGTTGCTTTCAAGGCAAATCAAGTATCGGGTGGATCCATCAGTGCATGGGGCTTGAGGATTGCAGTCGCTGTCGGAGTAGCTGTTGGTATCACGCTGGGCGCTTTTCGCATCATTGCCGGTACGCCATTGTATGTGTATATACTTGTCGGCTACGTGATTGTGATAGTCCAGACTGCTTTTTCACCGAAATCAATGATTCCGCTCGCCTACGATTCTGGGGGTGTCACCACGTCCACGGTTACCGTCCCTATTGTTGCCGCACTCGGTCTGGGCCTTTCTGCATCTGTCCCCGGTCGAGACCCTGCCATCGACGGCTTTGGGCTCATCGCTTTTGCCAGCCTTTTCCCCATTATTTCAGTTCTTGCTTACGGTCAGTTTGCTAATTACCTCGTACATAAACCCAAACATTAAGGAGCCAATTGAATGGAATTCAAAATCATCTTCGCATCGGTTAAAACCGATATCACCGACGATCTAGTCGAGGCCGCCAAAGGAGCGGGTGCTACTGGCGCAACCATCATTGCCGCTCGAGGAACCGGTATCCGTGAGGCAAAAACCTTCTTTGGTTTGAGCCTCGAGGCACAAACGGATATCATCCTCTTTCTCCTCGAAGCCACCCGTGTGGATCGTGTACTGCAAACAATCGGCAAGGTCGGTCAATTCGACAAACCCGGAACTGGCATCGCATTTGTCCTGCCAGTCGACCAGGTGATTGGGTTAGAAAGCCAGATCGAAAAGTTCAAGTAGGTAGCCGTTGTCTAACCAGGAGTCTGGCTGAGGTAGTTTGACGTAGCGATCTTTCACTATCTGAGATGTGATTGATGATTTCGTGGAATATGGATGGGGGGAGCTTTTTGAAACAGAAGTAACCCTCGCATACAGCGTTTGCAGGTAGGGCAATTGCGTCCTCGCAATGTCGGGTTTCGTAGACATAATTTGTTGATACGCGGACACACTTGATCAACCATAACTGAGGGTTATCTGAGAAAAGTATCACCTCCTTTAAATCTGGAGATTTAGAGCTCGTTTCAGGCGACACGGTCCGCTTTGATAAAGCTGGTTGTCGTTCGTTGCGACTTAGCTCCCAAAGCTCAGAGCAGCTTTTGCAGATCGACTGGAAACAACTCATATAAAAACAATTTACCCCAATTCCTCGGATGCCCATGGATCGTCGTCAGTTTATTAAACGCCAGGTAGCAGGAACCGCTATTTTAGCTGCTTCCGGTCTGGTGCATAAAGCGAGTGCTCAGAATCTGCCCTCTCCAGATCCTCAAAACCCTGCAGTCCTGAATGTCGATGTGTTGGTCGTCGGGGGGGGGTCTGCTGGCCATGTGGCAGCGATTCAGGCAGGCCGAATGGGAGCTAAAACAGTCCTACTGGAGCGCAACTCTCAATTAGGCGGAACGACGACCACGGGTGGAGTCAATTTTCCCGGCTTGTTTCATGCCTGGGGGAAACAGGTTATTTCTGGAATCGGTTGGGAGCTCGTCGCGAAATCGGTTGAGATCGATGGTAAAGAACTACCGAACTTTTCCAAAGTACCGAAAAGTCATCCTGAGCACCAAGTATTGATCAACGCACACCTGTATGCGTTGTTGGCGGAAGAAGCCTGCTTGGATGCCGGTGTTTCCCTGGCCTATTATCAGTTTCCCCAAAACATTGTTGAAACCGAGGAGGGGTGGCTCGTAGACGTTGTGGGGCAAGGAGTGCAATATCAATTGCGTTGTCGGCAGATCCTGGATTGCACTGGTAATGCTTCCGTGGTCGACATGCTGGGATTTGAGCGAAGATGGAGTGACATACGTCAGCCGGGAACTCAAATGGTTATGTTTAAAGGCTTTGATTATGACGTAGTCCGGGAAAATGCGGAACTCATTCAAGAGATGTATGATGAGGCTTTCGAGAAAGGCACCATAAAGAAAGGCGATACCTGGAGCGGTAAAATTATAGGGACTATCTTCAGTGCTCGCGGTGGGAATAATCATATCTTTGGAGCCGACT
>CALGUT010000307.1 GCA_937920335.1 uncultured Opitutales bacterium | reverse complement strand
GAATTGAATGGAAAAACCTATAATCTGGTAACCAACAATTTCCCCGACGACATTCCGTGTCACCTCCACGGTGGTACCGTCGGCTACGACAAAGTGGTCTGGGATGCAGAGCCATTCATCGAAAACAACACGCCGGGGCTCAAGCTCCACTATTTGAGCGTGGATGGCGAAGAGGGATACCCCGGAAACCTTGATATTACGGTCTGGTATCGTTTGACTAATGATAACTCTCTTAAAATCGATTATCTCGCTACGACGGATGCAGATACTCCCGTAAATCTCACCAACCACTCCTACTTCAATCTCAAGGGCGAAGGAAACGGAGACATCCTCGGCCATGTCTTGATGCTCAATGCCGCTAACTACACTCCTGTTAATTCAGGTCTGATTCCCACCGGCGAAATCGCGTCTGTCAAAGGTACGCCTTTTGATTTCACAACCCCTCACGGGATTGGAGAACGGGTTAACTCTCAAAACGAGCAGATGGTCTTTGGCGGAGGCTACGACCATAATTGGGTACTTGATAATCAAGACGGCGATCTGGCACTCGCCGCAACGGTCTACGAACCTGTCTCCGGAAGATTCATGGAAGTCTGGACCGAAGAGCCCGGCATACAGTTCTACGGCGGTAATTTCCTAAATGGAGCTAACATCGGAAAATCCGGTAAGCCCTACGATTACCGCAATGGATTTTGCCTGGAAACACAGCACTACCCAGACTCACCCAATCAACCCGATTTTCCCTCCATCATTTTGAAACCTGGCGAAGAGTATAAGACGACGACCATCTACCGATTCGGCACTCGCTAGGACTTTGAATCGAACTTTTCAAAAGAAGCCCGACTTTTATCAGTCGGGCTTCTTAGCTATTTGGATTTACGCCCAGGCGTTTCAGCCCTATAAACTAAAACCTTTAAATAAAGCCGCCTATTCATGAAACACCATGGACTGTCTTCTCTCGTAATTCTGGCTCTCTTCGTTGGAGTAACAACGGGATCTGCTCAGCTCCCATCTGATATTTCAGACCTACGACTCTGGCTAGACGCTCAGGATACTGCTTCGTTCGTAAGACCCGGTAATTTTATTACCGAATGGGGCAACCGAGCCAACCCTGACAACCCGGCGATTCAATTGTCAGGCGCTAATCAACCGAGCCTAAGCACAGAAGGACTGAATGGGCGGTCAGCGGCCTACTTTGACGGAGCGGATGACTACATGACCCTGACAACAGACCTTCGTACTACCCCCGGAGAGTATCAGCTATTTATCGTAGCCAGAGGGGAAGCTGGCGGCGATCCCTGGGCAAGAATAGCGTCTGCATCTTCAGGGGCAGGAGATCCATGGGAAGCTCCGAACTGGATACTTTGGGCACCTAACGCTAACGGAGTTGTCGAAGCATTTGATGCAGGGATCAAGATCTCCAACGGTGGAAACCAGGTTTTGCAATCCTTCACCCTGGGCGCTGATGCACCCAATCCGACCATCAACAATTTCAAAGGCTACCTGGGTGAAGTCCTTTTGTATGAACGTCAATTAACGACGTCAGAACTCACTCAGATTATTAGCTATCTAAACGAACGATGGGGATTTGAGGCTGAAACCTACGAGCCTCCAGAAAACGTGAACCTTGAGCCACGATTAAGACATTTGGGAGATGCATTCGAACTCAACATCGGCTCTATCACTCGTGATGATTTCTTCGATTTTCCCGAGACCGATTTGTATCAAGAAACGTTAGGCCAGAACTTCGGAATTCTTACAACGGGCAACGCCACCAAATTCGGTCCACTGAGCACGGGTCAAGGCAGCTATGATTTTACGACGCTGGACAAACACTTAGCGTTGGCGGACGCCTACGACATGGAGTTCCACGGCCATGTATTTGTATGGCATAAACAAACTCCCAATTGGTTGGAATCAGGCACGTGGACCCGACAAGCACTCATCGATATACTGAATGATCATATCGACCAAGTCGGTGGTTACTTGAAAGGAAAAGTAGTACTGTGGGACGTCGTCAATGAACCCTTCGATACAGATGGCACCTGGCGCTCTCCCTCGATCTGGAATGACGTCATCGATGCGACTAACACGACCGCAGATCAGCGCGATTATATCGACCTGGCTTTTCAACGGGCCAGGCAAGTTGACCCGGACGTGAGTCTCATTCTAAATGACTTCGCTGTCGCAGAAATCAACCCCAAGTCAGACGCCCTGTATGCGTGGGCCCAAAGTATGTTGAACCGAGGTATTCCGTTAGACGGGATCGGATTCCAAATGCACCTTCAAGGTGCCATCAACTACGATAGCTTTGCTGAGAACATGCAGCGCTTTGCCGATCTGGGTCTGGACGTTCATATTACCGAATTGGATGTCCGGGTTGAAATTCCATTCACGACTTCAAAATCAGTGGCTCAGGCTGACGTCTATCGACAAGTGATTCAAAAGGTTCTAGCGCAACCCGCCGCAAAAACATTTACCATATGGGGATTCACTGACGCCCACAGTTGGATACCTGGCTTTTTCCCAGGCACCGACAACGGTCTTATTTTTGACAACGATTATAACCCGAAACATGCCTTTGTCGCTCTACAGGAAGAACTGATTAACCAGCTCACAGTATCCGGAATCCTCAGCCGCTATTTTGGACAGGACGCCGGAGCCCCGGAAGCAAGCCCTGAAAACGACTTCGATAAGGATGGATTAAGTAACTTGTTTGAAGTCGGAATGAACCTGGATCCCACCACTCCAAATAACTATGAAACTCCCATTCAATTGACCTCTGAATTAGTTTCCGTGGTCTTCACTCCCAGATTCCTAACCAACGATCTGGAAATACGCGTGGAGAATTCTACAAATATGTTAGACCTGGGAACCCATGGCTCGACGCATTGCAGGCTCACGCGACTGGATAGCTCTAAAGGATGGTGTCTCCTTACAGGTCGATCCCAATTCGGGTAGAGTTGCGATGTCGGACTCAAATGTGGGAATCCCCCAGTTTACCCGGATTATCATCGAGCAGATTTCCGGAGAATAGACTACGCCTAAATCAGAAGTCCTTGAAAGGACCTCTCGGTTCGGCATCGATCATAGTCTCTTGATACCATGCATCGAACTTCGCCTTAACCATTTCAAGCACCTCAGGGTGCTCTTTCGAAAGATCATTATTTTCACCGATGTCAGTGGTCAGGTCGAATAAACCGCCGGCCCCGCCATCCATATCCACCCATTTCCAATTCCCAACTCGTGCACCCAATCGCTTTTGTCGCTTCCAAAATAGATCCTTCCGCGGACTTTCGGATTCGCCTCGAAGTGTCGCCCACCAATCGTAGCCATCCAGCACAACACCTTTAGGGAGAGCGGATCCTGTTACCGAAGCAAGACTGGGAAAAATCTCCATACTAGACAGAAACGCATCGTTCTCCACACCGGAGGGAATGCCACCACCTGGCCAGCGAACCATCGACAATACGCGAACCCCGCCTTCCCAGGTTTGTGCCTTACCACCCCTGAGCGGACCATTATTGGATCCTCCGCCTCCACCATTATCAGAAAAGAAAATAACGATGGTATTTTCGGCCAACCCTTTATCATCGAGCATATCCAGCATCCGACCTATGGATACATCCATGCAAGTTACCGCCGCCCTGAAGTCACGATTACGTTTTTCCCGCGTCGGTACCAACGCCTCTTTGCCATAACGTGAGCCCTTTTGATAACCTTGTTTCACTTCCGGATACATTGCTTCGAACTCGGGAGGCGCCTGAATCGTTCCTCGTATCTTCGGATCCAAGGCAGACGAGGAATGCGGAGCATTAAATGGCACGTATAAAAAGAACGGTTCCTCACCCGCATACTCATCCAAAAACTCCAATGCTTCTCGCTCAAATAAATAGGTAGCATAAGTCCCCCTATCCTCCTCGGTTCTCTCGTTGTTCCGGTACATGCTATGAACTCCATACCGCTCATGGGTGTAGTAGTCGATACCGGTGTTCACGAGGCCGTAAAAGTCATCAAATCCACGTGCAAGCGGCAGGAACCGCTTGTGAATCCCTAAGTCCCATTTTCCATAAATGGCGGACCTATAACCCTGTGGTTTTAAAATAGCCGGCAGTAGAATCTCTCGCGTATCCATTCCTCCTATACGTTCCCAGGTTGGAGCATAAGACTCCCAATCATAAAGATGTCCATAATCAGGAGCTTCATTTCGAATCATATCATAGATGCCATTTCTCTGCGGATAACGTCCGGTGAGAAACGCGGCTCGCGAAGGTGTGCAGGCTGGCCATGCTACATAGAAATTGGTTAGTCGGGTTCCCTCGCGGGCAAGTCTGTCCAAATTCGGAGTAATTATCTCTGAGTTGATCACTCCGAGATCCTGATATCCCTGATCATCGGAAACGATCATTAGAATATTGGGTCGGTCTTGCGCAAGGACGCCTGTCGAAATGGCCGAACCGACCAGAAAATGAAAAACACGATTACCTAAGGTCATACCTTAGAGAGATAGTGGAACAAATACTTCGAGTCGAGCGATCAAATGAGGTTTGGCATATTGAACGAGATCACTCACTCTGGAATCCAATCAATGAGATTCATTACTTCACTACTTGTAATTGCGCTAATCAGTTCGCAAATCATCGCCGATGAAACCAGTCGGGCACGAGACTGGGGAATTCCCTTTGAAGGGGTACCCGGCCCCCTAAATGCCATCACAGACGTCACCGGTGTAGAAGTTGGCTATTCAACCATTATTTCAGGAAATGGCGCATTGACCGTAGGACAAGGCCCCGTCCGGACCGGAGTCACAGCCATACTGCCACGGGGAAAAAACGCTGAAGATCCAGTATATGCAGGCTCATTTGTACTCAACGGAAATGGAGAGATGACAGGGCTCGACTGGGTTAACGAATCCGGCTTCCTCGAAGGCCCCGTCATGATCACAAATACCCACAGTGTCGGTTCCGTGCACGAAGCTGTTCTAAAATGGCAGGTTAAGACTGGTCGCTTCCAGAGCCTTTGGTCGCTACCAGTCGTCGGCGAAACCTGGGATGGCTACTTGAACGATATCAATGGATTTCACGTTACCGGTGAACATGTCGCTCAGTCCCTCGAAACAGCAGCATCGGGCCCGATCATGGAGGGAAATGTAGGCGGAGGAACGGGAATGGTTTGCTACGAATTCAAGGGCGGAACCGGGACGTCCTCGCGTGTAATGAAAACGGGTGCTGGAACTTTTACCGTTGGAGTACTCGTTCAAGCGAACTTCGGACGACGACACCAATTGATAATAGCAGGTGTACCCTTTGGTAAAACCCTTACCGAGCATGCACCTTATACCGACGGCCGAGATTTATATGAAGAAACCGGTTCCATGATCGCGGTTGTCGCCACCGATGCGCCTCTTCTTCCGACTCAGCTAAAACGGATAGCGGCTCGAGTTAGTCTTGGAATGGCAAGAACCGGCAGCACTTCTGGAAATGGATCTGGCGATATCTTTATCGCCTTCTCGACTGCAAACGCAGACTCGAAATCCACCGCAAGTGGAATTGCTACGGTATCCGCCCTTTCTAACGAACACATTAGCGGACTATTTTCAGCAACCGCGCTGGCCACTGAAGAAGCGATCATCAATGCAATGGTTGCCGCAGAGACTATGGTCGGCCGGGACCAGCACAGGGTAATTGAACTTCCGAAAGCTGACGTAATCCAACTACTAAAGAGATATAAAAGGCACCAGCGCTAGAGTTTCCACTATGGTACTTGGTCGTCCCCCAGTTCTTTAATTCCCTCCGCCAACAATTCGTACTGAGCCATGTAGTTATAAATATGGGCGGAAATCCTCACCATTCGCTTAGGGTGCTTGGGCCAGTTTATAATGGGAACCTCTATACCCGTTCTTTTGATAAGCTCATACTGCCAGTGCTCTAAATACTTGGATGATTGAATTGGCTCCGGCTCCTTTGATTCAGGGAGAATCATAGTAGCAATCGAACCAATCATGCTATCTGGCGACGGGGTTGGCCAATTGAATGAATTGCAGAACATGCGTCGGACCGCCAAGGCCAACTCGCGATTGTGGCTCATAATCTGATCCCAGCCTCCAGGAACCAGCTCAGCCAGGTAGTTTATCGTAAATGGAACCGTTAGCGCTGCCGAAGGATCTCTCGTCCCCATCCATGCAAATTCCAATTGAAATCGAGACCTGTCAGTTCGCGGCGAATTTGCTCCATGACTAATCGTCAGCGGACGAACTTGCGATTGCTTGTCTTTTCGAACATATAAGAAACCGGCAGCTTTCGGGGCACATAACCACTTGTGACAATTTCCCGTGTAATAGGCAGCACCCAGCCGATTGAGATCAAGCGGAACCATACCCGGAGCATGCGCACCGTCCACGAGCGTATCCACTCCCCGGTCCGCCAATTGCTTGACGATCTCTTGAATCGGGAAAATGAGCGCCGTGGCGCTGGTAATATGATCGATAAATACCAGCCGTGTTCGGCCGGTAACACTTTCCATAATCGCTGCTGTCACATCGTCAGCTGAATTCAAAGGAAACGGTATCTTAACCAGAACCACACGTGCTCCACTGCGGTCTGCAACATAATGAGCTGCATTGCGACAGGCATTGTATTGGTGATCCGTGATAATCAGTTCGTCACCAGGTTTGAGCTCGAGAGAACGCAACACCGCATTTACTCCAGAAGTAGCATTTTCGACAAACACAAGGTCTTCCGAATCAGCCCCCACAAAACTCGCCATCGCCTGCCGAGCCTTATCCAGTTCGGGCTCCAGTTCACGTTGCAAAAAATGCACCGGCTGAGCTTCCATCCGTCGTATGAGCGAAGCCTGATGCTCAACCACCGCAACTGGACAGCTCCCAAATGATCCGTGATTCAGAAAAGTCACCGTCGGATCTAAAGCGAAAAGCGACGGGTCTACAGCAGGTTCATTGAGTGATCCAGAATACATCCCTACACGTAAGGGTTCTTTTGAACAGGATTCAACCACC
>CALGUT010000306.1 GCA_937920335.1 uncultured Opitutales bacterium | reverse complement strand
CATTTTTACCCAAGCACGGAGCTTCAACCCGGTTAGCAACCGGGTCGCAGATCATACCAAAGGAATTTTGCAAAGCAACCGAAGCCGCACCGAGTTGCTGGTCAAGCGTGCCGTTCGCTAATCCGACCATGGCCGCAGCTGACATCCCGGCTCCCGATCCACATTCGGCCATGCAGCCGCCGACCTCAGCCGCAAAGGTCGCGTGCTTACAAATAAATACACCGATCAAGCCGGCTACAAGCAACGCATGAATCTTTGCCTCTTCATCAAGTCCCATCGAATCGGCGACCGCCAACATTGATCCGGGCATAGCCCCACAGGATCCAGCCGTAGGCGCAGCGACAATCACACCCATCGACGACTTTACCTCTAGAATTGCAGAGATATAGGCGATGATTCTGTTTGTAACATCACCTGGAATTAAAAGCCCCTGAGACTCGCGTTCTACCAAGGTCACTGACTGACAGGGTAATATTCGGTCGGCATACTGAGTCCCCGCCAAACCGGTTCGCACAGCGTCTTCCATGATCTTCAAAATACCCCTTGCTTTTTCGATCACGCCAGAATGAGAAATCCCTCCCCGAGCGCTTTCATAGACGACCGCCAATTCCCAGAGAGCGAGGTCCTTTCCTTGATTGAAAGCCAACATCGCCTCAACCGTCAAAAACGGGACAGAAAGGCCTTTCCGGGACAACACGGGGAGAACCGGCCTCAGTACTCGCACCGCTCTTACAGAAGGACGCCCTTCCAGAACTGCCAACCATTCAGCCGCTGGCTCACTCGTCCCTGCAATTCGAATAAAGTCGACGGCTCCCGCATGCAATTCACTGCCTTCGCAGTCTACATTCGTAATCAACGCTTTATGTTCCGATGCTAGGTCGACACCCTTTCTCACATAGACCAACGTTTCAAAAAAATCACCAGCCAGACTTACGGCAGTCCCATCAATTTCAGTAACCTCGATCATGCCACCACCCGTTGAAATGGCCTGCATCATGTGGAGCGAACCATTCGCGCCTTCGAGGGTCAGTTTGTAATTGTTTGGATGAACAGCCCCGTACGATTGATAAAGCACTTCAATTTCCAACCCCGCGGCTTTCGTATGAGCGGCGTGATCTGGAAGTCTCGGGTCGTCTGCTTCCCATCCAAGAAACCCTCCGTACAATCCCATGTCTGTCCCTTGAGACTTGTGTGTCGTTACGAGGGAGCCATGGGGATCGTATTCGATGATTACTTTTTTCAAATCTCCGTCGACGAGGTCGCGGCATAACCGCCCCATTCGATTCGCCGCAGCACTATGCGAGCTCGATGGCCCGCGCATAACAGGACCTAAAACATCATTAAAGATACTTGGGATATGATTGGAGTCGCTCATTGAACCATGCGTTCGGTGGTACTCTAGATCTGACAGGTCCTTTCTAGAATGAAAAGGACTATAATATTGAGATACATAGACATCCTAATCACACCCCATAATCCGCTGGATTGGGTCGTGTTTCTATGCCTTTTCGGATTATCGCCAAGACCTCTTTCCGTTCCGCCCCTTCTATCGGCAAACGAGGTGCCCGGGTCAGTTCCGAACCATAACCACACTCAGCAACGGCTAACTTAATATACTGCACCAGCTTCGGAAGCGTATCCAACTGTAACAGAGGTGTATACCACCGGTAGATGTCTCGTGCCTCACTCCAGCGATCGGCATGCGCCAGATCCCAAATAAGTCGATTCTCAACCGGAAAGGCATTTACGAGACCGGATACCCAGCCATCGATTCCCAGTATGAGGCTTTCGAGTACCAGGTCATCCACACCAGCAAACAGCTGATAACGATCGCCGCAAAGATTCCTCAAATGAGTGATTCTCCGAGGATCCGTCGACGATTCTTTGATCGTGGTAAAGTTGGGCTCGTCGGCTAATTCAACAAAAGTCTCAGGCTTAATGTCGACCCCGTAAGCAACCGGATTGTTGTAAATCATGATCGGTAGATCTGTCGCACTCGCGACCTCGCGGAAATGAACCACCGTTTCGCGCGGATCGGTCTTATAGACCATGGCCGGCAATACCATCAAGCCATCGACACCCGCCTCTTTCGCCGATGCCGCGTACCGACAGGCGAGATCCGTCGTGTATTCAGCCACACCGGAAAGAACTGGTACTCGACCATCGACGTGTTCAACCGCTGCTCTCAACACCTCCAGTTTTTCTTCTTTTTCCAGCGAACAGTTTTCTCCAACACTACCCAACATCACGAAACCGTGGACTCCACCCGCCAGCATCACGTCGAGGTGCTTCAAGGTGGAAACCACATCGAGTGAGCCGTCGGGATTAAATTGAGTTGTAGTTGCGGGGAAAACGCCCCTCCATTTCTTGTCAGGTCTGTTCTGTGAGTCTGTCATGGGTTTCGTCTGACAGCTTTCTATTTCCTTGGCAAACGAAGACATCGAAAATTTCACATACACTCATCCAATGCTAATTTGTAATCGCATACAACCGAGCTTTGTCCGCACACTTGAATTCTAAGCAAATTCGTCGCCATTTTTATAGGTAACTATGACAAGTAAAAAACAACTATCACTCCTAACCGCTATCGCATTTTCTCTTCTCATGCCCATAAGCTCAACCCAAGGAAACAACATCATGGCCCAATGGGAGGAAATCCCGGAAACCGTAGACGATCCGTCTCTTTTCACTCTCCAGGAAGTCATCGATGAAAAAGCGATTGAAATAAAAAAAGAGGCCCAAACCGCCTGGCGTCCGGAAGGAGCCAGTTGCCTCATCTTGGAGGAGTCTGAAACGGTTGAAGACGGAAAGGACCTCTTCGATTGGAATCCCGAGACTGATGAAAAGACACTCCTGCTTTCCGCAGAAAAATTCATCCCAGAAGGAAAAGACAAGCCCCTCAAACTTGAAAATCAAAGCAATCTCACCTGGTCTCCCGACGAAAAGAAGCTCCTCATCTACACCAACACCAAAAAGGTGTGGCGGATCAATTCGCGGGGTGATTACTGGATACTGGATCTTGAGACCTTCGATCTTCAACAACTGGGCACTGAGTTTGAAGAAGCAACTCTAATGTTCGCCAAATTTTCCCCAGACTCGAAGCGCGTAGCCTACGTGCAGGACCGAGATATCTATGTGGAAGATCTGAAAAACAACCGTATCAAAAAACTGACCTCACGCAAAAAAGAGAGCATCGTTAATGGGACCAGCGATTGGGTGTATGAGGAAGAGTTCCGCCTCCGTGACGGCTTTGCCTGGAGCCCGGATAGTAAATCTATCGCCTACGTGCAATTCGACACTGAAGGAGTAGGAACCTTCCACCTGACCAACTACCTGGCGGGCAAGTATCCAGAGGTGAACCCACTGCCCTACCCAAAGGTAGGAACCACCAATTCATCCGTGCGCATCGGGGTTACTAGTTCCACCCGAGCTCGCACCAAATGGTTCGATGACCTTCCCGGTGATCCTCGCATGCACTACATCCCTCGTTTTGCCTGGGCAGACAACTCGGAGGAGCTCGTTTTCCAACGCCTGAACCGCAATCAGAATCACAGCACGCTTTGGATGGCGCAGGTCAAGTCGGGAAACCTGAATCCATTTTTTGAAGAGAAAAGTGAAACCTGGATCGACGTTCACAACCACATGACCTGGTTCGATGAAGGAGCTGCATTTCTATGGGAAAGCGAAGAAGACGGATACCGCCACTTTTACAGAGTAGCTCGAGACGGCAAAAAAAAGACACTCATCACCAAAGGCGACTACGATGTCATAAGCATGCTGAAATTCGACACGGAAAATGGCTGGCTCTACTTCATCGCCTCTCCCGAGGACGCCACCCAACGCTACCTCTTTCGCGAGCGCATCGATGGCGCGGGAAAAGCTGAACGATTGACTCCTATGGATCAAAACGGAACACATGCGTATCGACTTTCCGGTGACGCGACTCGAGCATTCCACAGTTTCTCCAATGCGAATACGCCTCCTTCATACGACTTGGTTGAACTCCCAAGCCATCGCGTTATACACACCGGCGAGGACAATGCAGAAGCCCGGACCCAGATGAAGGAGCGAAACTTCCAAGAGGTATCCTTCCTCACCATCGATATCGGCGAAGACTTCGATCTTCCTGCCTACATGATCAAGCCCTACAACTTTGATCCATCGAAGAAGTATCCAGTCCTGTTCTATGTGTACGGCGAACCCGTTGGGCAAACCGTTAAAGACACCTGGCAGAAGAGCCAATGGTACCAGTATCTGGCACAACGCGGCTACATTGTCATGTCGATCGACAACCGCGGGACATCCGCCCCACTCGGACGGAAGTGGCGCCACCACCTCCATCACAACATAGGCATTTATTCCTCACATGACCAATCAGCCGCGGTGCGCAAGTTACTCGAAACGCATCCTTACCTCGACGCCGACCGTATTGCCGTAACTGGTTTCAGTGGCGGTGGATCCATGAGCCTCAATCTTTTATTTCGTTATCCCGAACTCTACAGCGTAGCGATGGCCGGGGGCTTCATCAGTGATCAATTGCTTTATGACACGGTTTACCAGGAACGTTATATGGGACTCCCCGATGACAATCCGGACGGATACAAAAACGGTTCACCCATCACTCACGCAGAAGGTCTGAAAGGAAATCTACTCATTTATCACGGCACTCAAGATGACAACTGCCACTATCAGAACTTTGAGAACCTGGTAAATGAGCTGATCCGTCTCAATAAACAATTCACCGCAGTCCCCTACACCGGCGGAACACATGCCATCAAGTCAGCCGGCGACGGACAAGGTAACGCTCATAATCTAAAAACCAAGACCTGGTATCTGATGAATCACATTAAGCCGGGACCGTTGCCACAATAAGCAATCGCATTTGCTATTCGTAGAATTTCGTTTCTCCGGACAGAACCTCTGCCCATCGGATGGGCTTCGTCTTCACGAACGCTTTTCTTTCGCTAGGGATGTGTTGTTTTAACTCTTGAATTACTTCGGCGTATTCAGATTTCCCTGCCAAGTTCCTCCATTCTTCAGGATCCTTTTCCAAATCGTACAATTCCTCCTCCTCTCCATTGTAGAGAATATAATGCCAATTTTCCTTCCTGATCGAAAAGTGGTTATCATTAAGCGTAGAGATAATCGGGTAGTTCCATGTTTGATCATTCGGATTCTCAAGCAAAGGGACTAAGCTTTGCCCCATTACACCTTTCTTGGCAGGAAGGCTACTGAGCTCGGTTAACGTGGGAAAGATATCGATGAGCGAAACGTTTCGGTAAGAGTCAGACCCTTTTCGATTTATTGCTGATTCTGACAACAGGCCATCTGGAACTTTTATCATCAAGACGCTTTTAATCAAGTTCTCCCACAAGGCATGCTTCTGCCAATGTTCCTTTTCACCTAGCTGCCATCCGTGATCGGAGAACACGATAACGATGGTATTGTTCGCATAGTCGCTTCTCGCTAAAGCATCGAGTACTCGACCGGTCAAATCGTCAGCGAAGTTTATGGAAGCCAGGTAACCTTGAACGGCCTGTTTCCACTGTCCGGCTTCGATGACATTTTTGTGCCGATCTCTTGTGGTAGCGATTTCTCTGCCAGCTTCCGGAATATCCTCCAGATCACCGGCGAGTGTTTTAGGTAATTGAATCTCCTCGATGGGAAACTTGTCAAAATACTCTTGAGGCACATAGAGCGGAAGGTGTGGGCGATAAATCCCACAGCCTAGAAAAAATGGTTTATCGTGCTTCCGGTCTAACTGGTCAATCACCCACTTCGCTGAAGCATAGTCGCCCGTTTCTTCTGTTTCATAAGGAAGCGGCGCCCAATCAAATGCAATGTAGGAACCTTTCCAATAGGGCATATTGAATCGAATACCTTTAGGATCATCTTCCAAAATCTCATTGTCTTGCCTACGGAAAACCTTCCGCCCCGTCACTGGATCGATATCGGGAAGATAGTAGTAAGGGAAATGCTGGATCAATGACGGGTAATATTCGTTCCAGGATCTTGGATCAGGCATGTTGTTGTGAAACAGTTTCCCAGCTCCACCCGTCCAATAACCCGCTTGCTTAAAATATTCGGGAAGCGTCGTTTCCTCGAGTAATATGTGCCTCCAGATCTGGGGATTGGTATACAGCCCGGTTACATAGGGAGCCTTGCCGGTCATCAGAGCAACTCTGGAAGGATTGCATGAAGGCGACGCGCAGTAGGCATTCTGAAAGGTAATCGCTTCGTTCGCAAAGGACGCCAAATTCGGTGTCAAGGCTTGTGGATGACCTCCCATCGGCTCGATCCAATCATTCAGATCGTCCAGTGAGATCATCAATACATTGGGTCGGTTCGCTGTTTGCGCCGTTAATCCAAACGGACTAATACAAACCCACGCTAAGACATGAAACAAAAGGAGAAAATGAGAGTGTTTCATACAATAAAAGCGTTAGAGGCCAAAAATCATAGTGTTACTGATTCGCGCATTCCCTCATCAATTCGAGCAAGCCTATAGCGTACGTGTCATCCCCCAGCGAATACGTTTCTGTCCCATTGTACAGAATGAATTTTCGATTCGGATCAAGATCGGAACAGGCTCTCTTGAATCGGCTGCTCAGCTTCGGAGCCGACGTGCGCTTAATTTCGATCGCCCAAAGCTCCCGTCCCGGGAACTGCAATAGCAAATCCATCTCCACGCCCGTAGAAGTACGATAATAGTAGGCTTCCGCGTTGCGAGGCGCACTCGCCAGCAAGTTCTCAATAGCAAAGCCCTCCCAGCTCATCCCAACTACAGGATGAGATAACAAAGCCTCGCCGTCTGGAACCCCCAGCAATTGGTGGACGATTCCACTGTCGCGGACATACACTTTTGGCGACTTCACCAATCGTTTGCCTGTATTGGCATGCCAAGGTTGCAGCCGTCTCGCCAATAGAAGATCTACGAGAAGGTCGACATAGCGAAAGATCGTGACACTGCTCACATCCAGTCCCGACGCCAGCTTCGCAGCATTAAGATTGCAG
>CALGUT010000305.1 GCA_937920335.1 uncultured Opitutales bacterium | reverse complement strand
TCACGGTATCTGGTAACCGATGACGATATGGTCATCATGGGTTCTGAGACGGGTTCACTGACCGTTGATCCTGCACGTGTCGTTAAGAAAGGCCGTCTGCAGCCAGGGAAGATCTTCATCGCTGATCTGGAGCAGGGACGTATTATTTCGGACGACGAGGTCAAATCTGAGATTTGCTCGCGCCAGCCTTACGAGGAATGGCTTGCTGGAAATAAAATCAAGATCGGTGAACTACCGATTCCAGCGCAGGAACGTAGACATTCGAAAGAGCGCTCCCTTATAAAACGTCAGAAAGCATTCGGCTATACGGTCGAGGATTTAAATATTATATTTAAGCAGATGGTCGGAACGGCAAAGGAACCACTGGGTTCCATGGGGGCCGATAATCCGTTAGCGGTTTTATCAGATAGGCCACAGCAGCTTTCTAACTATTTCAAACAACTCTTTGCTCAGGTAACGAATCCACCGATTGATCCTATCCGGGAGGAAATGGTCATGTCTTTGCGGAGTTACATGGGTGGATCGTTGAACCTTCTGGATGAGTCACCTCGTCATTGCCATAAGGTGGAGCTGACTCAGCCCGTATTATCGAATGAGGAGCTACAAAAGATTCGCTATATTGATCATGACCATTTTCAGGCCAAAAGCATTGAGTGCGTCTTTAGGGCCGATGGTAAGCCTGGATCGTTGAAGGCGGCCTTGGATCGTATTTGTCGGTATTCTAAAGATGCAGTAATTGATGGATTTTCGATCATCATCTTGACGGATCGTGGAGTTGATAGCGATCACGCGGCAATTCCGTCCTTGTTGGCCACTGGAGCTGTACACCATTACTTGATCAGGGCCGGTCTTCGTGCAAAAGCAGACTTGGTGGTGGAAGCTGGTGATATTCGTGAAACCCATCATTTTGCAACGGTGATCGGATACGGTGCTTCAGCTGTGAATCCTTACCTGGCTATTCGCACCCTGGAAGACCTTAAGGATCAAGGTGTGATTGACCCGTTACTCACGAATGACGAAGTCTTCTATCGTTATACAAAGGCTGTAAATAGTGGTCTTCTGAAGATCTTCTCAAAGATGGGAATTTCAACGCTGCAGTCCTACCAGGGAGCTCAGATCTTTGAGGCTCTTGGAATCAGCAAGGCGGTCGTAAATAAATATTTCACGGGAACGGTCAGTAGAATCGAAGGCCTTGGGCTAGATGAAATTGCTCACGAAGCGCTGCTGAAACATCGAGATGGTTTCCCCCTCGAAGACAATCTGGTGGAGAGTAATGTCCTTGATTCAGGTGGGGATTATGCTTGGAGACTGGGCGGAGAGAGGCACCTGTTTAATCCGACGACCATTCGCCTGCTTCAGCAATCGACAGCTACAAACGATCGTAAGTTGTTCGATGAATATGCGAGGACGGTCAATGACCAATCTCGAGAAGCTTTTACGCTGCGTGGACTTATGGAGTTCAACTCTGAAGGGAGGACGGCAGTGCCTCTGGAAGAAGTTGAGTCCGCTGAAAATATATTCAAACGGTTTGCGACGGGTGCGATGTCATTTGGATCCATTTCATGGGAAGCGCACACGACTTTGGCGAAGGCTATGAACCGCATCGGCGGTAAGAGTAACAGCGGAGAGGGGGGAGAAGATCCTATCCGGTTTACGCCGGATGAAAACGGGGATCTTGCCATGTCCCGCATTAAGCAAGTCGCCTCCGGACGGTTTGGCGTAACTTCTTACTATTTGGCAAATGCCGACGAGCTTCAGATCAAGATGGCTCAAGGTGCAAAGCCCGGTGAAGGCGGACAATTACCGGGACACAAGGTAGATGCCTGGATCGGTAAGGTTCGGGGTTCAACTCCCGGAGTGGGATTGATTTCACCACCGCCTCACCACGACATTTATTCAATCGAGGATTTGGCTCAGTTGATTTATGACCTTAAGAACTCCAATCGGAAGGCGCGGGTTAACGTTAAGCTGGTTTCCGAAGCGGGCGTTGGAACGATCGCTGCAGGGGTCTGTAAAGGTTATGCGGACGTTGTTCTGATTGCGGGACACGATGGTGGAACCGGAGCCTCGCCGCTCAGTTCAATCAAGCATGCGGGGCTCCCATGGGAGTTAGGACTGTCAGAGACTCACCAAACGTTGGTTCGGAATAGATTGAGAAACCGGATTGTCGTTCAAACGGATGGTCAGCTTAAGACTCCACGTGACTTGGCGATTGCTACGTTATTAGGAGCGGAAGAGTGGGGCGTTGCAACGGCAGCTTTGATCGTTGAAGGGTGCATTATGATGCGTAAGTGTCATTTGAATACCTGTCCGGTTGGCATTGCTACTCAAAATCGTGAGTTGCGAGCACGCTACAAAGGTAAGGTAGATCACGTCATTAACTTCTTCACTTTTATGGTGGAAGGGCTTCGCGAGATTATGGCCGAGCTTGGATACAGAACGATCAATGAAATGGTCGGTCAGACTCAGAATCTAAAGTTCCGCGATAATATTGATCACTGGAAATACAAGAACCTGAATCTGGATCCGATTCTGTTTAAGGAAGAACCCCGTAAGAAGGGAGACAAGCTTTATCAAAGTATCCAGCAGGAGCATCTCATCCATGACATCGTAGACAGGAAACTCATTAAGGATGCTGCGGTTGCTCTGGCGGATTGCGAAAAAGTTAAGCTCAGTTATCCGATCGTAAATACAGATCGGACGGTCGGGGCTATGCTCTCGAATGAAATTTCGAAGCACTACAAAGACGATGGACTTCCTGATGGAACAATCGACGTGAAATTCCGCGGCGCTGCAGGTCAAAGTTTTGGCTGTTTTACGGCAAAGGGGGTTCGCTTTGAACTTGAAGGCGATTCCAACGACTATTTTGGAAAGGGTTTATCCGGAGGAACACTCGTTGTGTATCCAGACCGTGATGCTCCGTTTGAAGCTCGCGAGAATATTATCATCGGGAATGTTGCGTTTTTCGGTGGCACCAGTGGTGAGGCCTTTATTCGGGGAATTGCTGGTGAACGTTTTTGCGTCAGAAATTCAGGAGTAACAGCCGTGGTTGAAGGTGTCGGAGACCATGGTTGTGAATACATGACAGGAGGCAAAGCGGTGATACTTGGTGAAACAGGTCGTAATTTTGCCGCTGGTATGTCCGGCGGCGTAGCCTATGTATATGATCGCAACGGAGATTTCAGTACGCGCTGCAACATGGAAATGGTGAAGCTGGTCAGTGTTGATAATTTCGAAGATCAGCAGGACCTGAGGTCACTGATTGAGAAGCACCTTGCCAACACGAAGTCGGATGTGGCTCAAGAAATTCTCGACGACTGGGATAATCAACTAGGCAAGTTCGTAAAGGTGATGCCGGTTGATTATGAACGCATGTTGAAATACATGGCTGAAGTCCGCGCTACGAAGAAATTCGACAATGACTACTATATCGCGGTTGAGGCGTTCGATATGCACCTCCGCCAACTAGCTGCCAAGTAACACCGTTAAACGAAACTGATAATTATTTTAAGATATGGGAAACCCGACTGGATTTTTAAACATCAATAGAAACCTTCCTGCCGATCGCGATCCGGTGTTGCGTGTGGGTGACTGGAAAGAAGTGCATACAGACATGGCTGTGAGCGATATCCAATCGCAGGCTTCACGTTGCATGGATTGTGGTGTGCCTTTCTGTATGGCCGCTGAATCAAGCCAAGGACAAGGCATTGCAGGATGCCCGGTCAACAACTTGATCCCGGAGTGGAACGACCTGGTTTACAGAGGATTGTGGAAAGATGCTTTGGATCGACTGCTAAAGACCAATAACTTCCCCGAGTTTACGGGTCGAGTTTGTCCCGCTCCTTGCGAAAGCTCTTGCGTGCTTGGAATTACATCTCCGCCGGTAACCATTAAGCACCACGAAGTTGCGATTATCGATCGCGGTTTTGAAATGGGATGGGTGGAAGCCCATCCACCTAAAGAACGGACTGGAAAAACAGCAGCCGTGATCGGATCAGGGCCGGCTGGACTCGCCTGCGCGGCTCAGTTAAATCAAGCGGGGCATACGGTCACTGTATATGAACGTGCCGACCGGCCAGGTGGGTTGTTGATGTATGGTATTCCGAACATGAAGCTTGAAAAGCATGTGGTAGAGCGTCGCATCAAGCTTTTGCAAGACGAGGGCATTATGTTCGTGTGTAATACAGAAATCGGTAAAGATATCACAGCTGATAAGTTGAAAGACGATTTTGACACGGTTGTTATCTGCACAGGTGCGACGGTTCCCCGTGATCTCCCGGTAGAGGGCCGTGAGCTCAAAGGCGTCCATTTCGCCATGGAGTTTTTAGGCGCGAATACCAAGAGCCTTTTGGATAGTAACCATGAGGACGGGAATTATATTTCCGCTAAAGATAAACACGTCATCGTAATCGGTGGTGGAGACACGGGTACCGACTGTGTGGGTACGTCATTGCGCCACGGATGTGAGCATGTTCAGCAACTGGAGATCATGCCTCAACCAGCGAATTCACGTACTGCTGGGAATCCTTGGCCGCAATATGCGCGGGTTCTCAAGGTAGATTATGGTCAGGAAGAAGCGATAGCGATCCAGGGAGAAGATCCTCGCGATTATTTAGTGACCACGAAGAAGTTCGTGGGCGACGCAGATGGAAATGTAACAGAGATTCACACCTGCAAGATTGAGTGGCAGCGCCAGGAGGACGGGCGTATGATCCCGGTCGATGTTCCTGGTAGTGAAAAAATCCTTAAGGCAGACCTGGTTCTGCTCGCTATGGGTTTTATGGGACCTGAGGGCGGCGTGCTCAATCAACTCGGCGTAGACAAGGATCCTCGTTCGAATGCGAATGCTGAATACGGTAAATATCAGACCAACGTCGATGGTGTTTTTGCTGCGGGTGATGCCCGTCGCGGCCAAAGCTTGATCGTATGGGCCATCAATGAAGGTCGTGGAGCCGCTCAAGCTGTCGATGCTTACCTAATGGGGAAGAGTTACCTGCCCAGGTAGTTGGTTTCATTCAGCGCTTTAGCCAAAGTCTTATTAGATACCTGGAGTTCAGTAGCACTTCGCAGCGTTACGGTATCAGGAAGTTGTAGACCAAGATAATCACAAGGCTA
>CALGUT010000304.1 GCA_937920335.1 uncultured Opitutales bacterium | reverse complement strand
CGCTCACCACAAGGGCCACACGTTCAAGCTTGGGGCCTGCGACTGGTCCATCAAGCGCATGCTGGAGCTCGGGGCTTTTCGTCTCGGTCAGCAAGTCGGGTTGGACGGTATTCAATATTCCTTCGCTGAAGTGGGCAAAGGCTGGGACCTTCGCACGAAGGAAAATCGGGATGCCGTTCGCCAGATTGTTCAGTCAACCGGTGTAGGAATGTCATCCATGGCGATTGGCCTGCTCAACAAAATCTCGTTCGCCAAGTCCGACAGGGGCGAACAACTCGTACATGAATGTATCCAAACGATGGCGACATTAAAACAAGAAGCCGCCCAACTGGATGACGAATCACTCGCCGCAAAGACATCCCCCGACCTGGTACTCCTCGCATTCTTCGGAGAAGGCGACATCAACGGTCAGCAACACCTACTCGATGCCACCATCGAAAAGCTGAAACGCGTCGCACCCAAGGCTGAAAAGCACGGTATCACACTCGGACTGGAAACCTGGCTCAGCGAAGCCGACCACCGCTACATTCTCGAAGGCGTCGATTCACCCGCGGTGAAGATTTACTACGACGTAGCCAACTCCAACAAAATGGGCTACGACATATACCAGGAAATTGAGAGCCTCGGCGCAGACAACATCTGTGAGATCCACTGCAAGGAAAATGGCTTCCTCCTCGGACAAGGATTGGTCGATTTCCCGCGCTTCAGACAAGTAGTCAAAACCATCGACTATAAAGGTTGGTTGATTATCGAAGGAGCCACCCCAAAAGACATGGCCGTAGAAGAGGCCTATCAGAACAACAGAGACTACCTGCGGTCGTTGTTTGCGTAGATCGTTTCGGTTACAGGATTCGCCTAGGTGCTTTTTCTTTAGGAAGCATCAGGATTCCACGGTGTCGGCACGGAACCCGATCTCATGTTCTAAAAATGCGGGGCATGCGACGAAACTACCGTCTTCACTTCGTGCCCTGAACTATGATGGTGTAATTAGTCTAAATTCATCCTAAGCAATTCAACCAGCTGAACTAAGTTCGTTACCCACTTGAACCTAAGCCACTTCAATACACTCTAAACTTTCTGACCGGAATACGATGCTGAAGAATTTACACAACGCCCAGGGCCCCAACCGCTACCGAAATCAAAACTTGCGACAAGGATTGATTCCGCTTCTTGGACTGACACTTATCTTTAGCCATGCTTTACCCATGCTATCCGCAAATACCATCGCCTCATTTAAAGATCCCGATACCCTGGAAGACTGGGCTATTGTAAACGATACCGTCATGGGTGGCGTTTCGCGGAGTAGCATTGAACAAACTGAGGCAGGTAATCTGCTTTTCAAAGGTGATCTATCTCTGCGAAACAACGGGGGCTTCGTCTCTATCCGCAATCGCCCTGGTCAACTCACACTACAAGGGGCTACCGGGATAGCACTCAGCGTGCGGGGAGATGGACGAACCTACTACCTCGACCTTCGAACTGATTCGCAAGCAAGAGCCGGTTCATTCCGGGCACCCTTTACAACCGTCAACAACGAGTGGACGGAGATCTTCATTCCACTGACAGATTTTGTTCGCCAATCGTTCGGACGCCTGGCGCCCAACTCCGTTCTAGAACCACAAAGAGTAAACTCTATCGGCTTCACTCTCTCTGACAAACAACCGGGACCTTTCGAGTTGGAGATCGAATTCGTAAAGCGTGTTAGCGATGCGACTTCAAATGAATCCCAGGCTACGGATTGGGGCACTTCTGAATCTACTCAAACGGCAAATCCTAAAATGCTTATCGAGCTAGCGATTTCCAGAGGCGTTCCCCTGTTCAACAGCGGGAATACAGCTGCCTGCGCAGCCATTTATGAAGTAACCTGTACAGCACTCATCTCCATGCCAGATATTTCAGAAAGGTCGGTCAGTATTCTCCGCCAGGCACTCAGTGAGATCCAAACGACCACCGACGAATCTCAAAAAGCTTGGATCTTACGCTACGCTCTAGACAGCACACTCAGAAGTTTGCTCATGAGCGAACGGCTTTAGAAAGACCTTGCCTACCTGGTCGATTTTCAAACATACGCCAAAGGGTTTTTCAGAGGCTATCTAACGTATACACGACAGGGCCCTCGGTAACCTGAGCTCTGTTGAAGCCTATTACCATGCGAGTGATTCGTTCAAACATGCACCGGAGATCCTCAGCCCCTCCCCCTCCAAGCCAGATGCTCGATCCTATGACCTTACCTAAATTCGCATTGCGCCCATTCCCATAACTCATTCTATTCTGCATCGTAACCTTCAATCGCTTCCGTAACTCCTCAACCAAAATAAACGTAACTGAGTTACATTCAAAAAAGCTGCCGGACAAAACGAATGCCTAAAATTTATCAGTTCATCCGCAAGCGATTAATCCAGGAAGGAAAACCTGGAAGATACCTACTTTATGCAGTAGGTGAAATCGTCCTGATAATCGTCGGTATTTTATTAGCTTTCCAAATTAATCAATGGAATGAGGAACGAAAGTCTGAGTCTAGATACCAAGCATACGTTGAGCAACTTAAAGTCGATGTTTTAACTGCTATTGAAACCACAGAAGGAACCGTAGAGTATTCAAAAGAATCATTCGAGTGGATGCGACTCCTCCTCGATTACTTCTATGAAGCGATCGAAGCTGAATTCACAGATGAGGAAATAATAGATGCCTATCAACGAGCGGGGCGCTACGGTATACTACCAATTTTCGTCGGCAACCTCGGTGAATTGCTGAGTGGCAATTTTGACACAATAAGCAGAAACCAAACATTCACTATCAGAGCGCAGGAACTCCAAAGACAATTGACGATTTTATTGGAAGTAGCCGAGAGGATGACTCGCAGAATTGAAGAAGGCCAAACGGTCTTAAGGAGACTACGATCAAAAGAAGTGCTTAAGACTTATCCGCAAAGAAAAGGTGGACTGATGCTAGAGATCGACGCTCTCGGAGAATCTCAAGAATTCAAGGAAACGATCTTTCAACTCTCAACTGCCTACGCGACCTACCGAAAGTTTTCTGAAGACATTGCAGCAGAGCTAGAGACGTTTCTCACCGACATAGATAGACTGAAATAAACTGCGAATGCCCCCTATAGGATTCCGCAGGCAATGGTGCTAAGTCGCCGCGTCAGAGCATAGTATTCAACGAAGTATTTTATACCCCTAAAAGACATTGCTTCCGCACGAATGACTTAAGCCAATGCAAGCCGGAGTTCTTGCGGCTGAACGAGGTCTTCAAAGTCCACATACTTCATCTGAATGAGCTCCGCATGAGATCCTGCGTTGAATGCGATGTATTCGTCGTCCGCTAACTCAGGCGCTACATAGACGTGAATACCAAACAAATTGCCGAAGGGCGGCATGGCTCCTATTTCGCAGTTCGGGAAAAGATCTTTGAATTCATCCTCGGAAGCCAATTCAACGTGAGTCGCTGAAAAGGTGTCTCTAAGTAATTCGAAATCAATCATCAGGGATGCAGGCAACACTACCATGGCAAACGTGCCATCCAGTTTCAGGATAACGGTTTTCGCCAGCTCCTTCCCTGAAATATGTGCGGATGCAGCTATTTCTTGTGCCGTATAGGCTGGGGAATGTTTCAAGCAAACGTATTTTATTCCGTTCTCATCGAGAATTTTTTTGAGTCTTTCTATAGGCATTGTTTCACCTCCTTCATTTGAATGCGGGCCGAACCGTTGATGAATAGTATCTGTCAGGCCCTATAGGAAAAATGTATCCACAGTTTATCAAAAGTCGAACGCTGGAAACACTCACTTGGGTTTTAGACTACCGATCCATTAGCCCGGACACCAATGGACACGAGGTTCTAAAAAAAGAGATGTTGAAAATCATTCCTGAGATTGAGAGACCCTTAATCGAGGCGACACATAAACACCTAGAACTATTGATATAATGACCCATGACAGCCCCCAATAGAACCATCCTTTTTCTAGTAACCGTCCTGGTAGCCACTCTTGCTGGATGCTCGAAACCCCATGAGACTGACCGCCAACTCGATTCGATGGAAGCGGAGATTTCGATTCTCCTCAAACCACCCGCCGGACGTGTCGCCCTGGTAGTCGACGGCAATTCGCCTGATCCTGACGATATTGGGGCTACGGCTGTTATGTTCGGCCTCTTGAACAAAGCGGGATTAAATGATCGCCTGGTCCACCTCTCTCACTCCTGCGACCTGGATCCATTCCGCAATAAGGGTAGGCAACGAATCGATGCGCCGAACGAGCTCCGTCGTCAACAAAAGCTGCACGCGCTCTGCGCCGAAGGCATTTCCCTCTTTGGTCCCTTTAACAACCTGACTGATTACTTCAACTGCCGCACCGATCAAGAGGCAGCTATCAACGACCTGATCGTTGCGATCAACGCCTCTACCGAAACCAACCCACTCTGGATCATAGAAGCCGGTGAGCCCGACGTCATAGGCTACGCCCTTCAGGCGTCCGACGCGTCGAAGCATAAGCACGTCCATGCAGTATCTCACCATCCAGCCAACGATAACAGCGGCGACTTTTTCACTTGGGCAGAGATCCTTGAGTTCGACATAACCGAGCATCAAATCGGTGACCAAAATGTAGGCCTTCAAACGGCTCCCCAGGCATGGGACTGGGCCAAGGACCATGCGAAACCGGGAATCGCCTGGATCTGGGAAAACCTGAACTATGCAGAGCAAGACGGCGTGGTTGACTTCCAGGAAAACAAATTCGACTGCTCCGACGCCGGTATGATCTACTGGTGGATCACCGAGGCCAATGATGGGGGAAATAAGCTATCAACGCCCGCCGAAATGAAGGCCCTTTTACTCTACGGTGGATCTGACTCCAAGTAAACGTGGAGTCACGGCATTCTCACGGTCGCACGCACCGTTCGCCTACTGAGAATGACCGGACACATCGATGACTATTTTTCCCTTGTGGAGGCCTTTACCAAATTGCTCCAGAGCCTGAACAATGCGTTCCAACTGAAATGGCCCTTCTATAATCGGCGTCAGAAACCCCCGCTCTATCAGTCCATTAACATAACCCAACTCCTGATTAGTCTTCAATCCGATGATCTGAACAGATTTTCGGCTGAATAACCGTAT
>CALGUT010000303.1 GCA_937920335.1 uncultured Opitutales bacterium | reverse complement strand
GATGACTTCCTTGGTTTGGCTGTCAATGACCCGCACCCCGGTCGCTTTTTCATGCTTTTCATCGTAGATAACGGAATGGGCAACCGAATGGGGCCGCAGTGTAAGATTTCCGGTTTTCTCCGCCCAGGGCAGAGTGGAAGAATTGCTGCTAAAGTAGCCACCAAATGGGCAGCCGCGCTTACAGAGGCGTCGGCTCAGACATTGAGAGCGGCCTTGGGCGAGCTGCGTTGGCGTCGATTTTGTCAAATTGGCGAAACGAGAGGCAATTAGATGCCGCCCTTCGAACTTCTCTTGCAGTGTTTCTTTGAAGTGATCCTCCACAGCATTGAGTGGATTCGGAGGCAGGAACTCCCCGTCGGGCAATTCGGCGAGTCCGTCCTGGTTTCCGGATATCCCGGCGAACGATTCAACATGGCTATACCAGGGAGCGATGTCCTCGTAGCGAATAGGCCAGTCGACCGCAAAGCCATCCCTGGCAGGACCTTCGAAATCGTATTGGCTCCAGCGCTGCGTTTGCCGGGCCCAAATAAGCGACCGGCCGCCGACCTGGTATCCGCGTATCCAGTCAAATGGCTTTTTCTGAACGTAAGGATGCTCGTTGTCCTTAACGAAAAAATGATCTGAATCCTCTTGCCACGCGCCCGCTCGGCTGAGGATCGGATTGGCCTCGCGTGTGGCGTGAGGGATTTCACCGCGGTGTTCGAACTCGTAGGGCATTTTATTGGCGGTCGGATAATCCACGATGTGCTTCACGTCGCGACCCCGTTCGAGAACCAGGGTCTTGAGCCCTTTCTCCGTCAGCTCCTTGGCCGCCCAGCCACCGCTGATTCCGGAACCGATGACAATGGCATCGTAGCTTCGTTGCTTAACGCTGTCTATATTCGTGTTAGCCATTAAATTTCCCCTCCCAGTTTGCTTGCAGGATAATAACCATCGTAAGGATCCGGTATCATTTTATGCGGAAGCGCCTCAGTCATAACGTATTTGGATTCTAGATACCCTTGTATCGTCCGGTCCTTGGTGATCTTGAAAAATGCCTGTAACTCCGGAGTGGTGTCAGGGCTTTTACTCAAGCTATTGAGAGCCTCAACTCGAGTATCGGTGTCGCACAAAGCAAAGGACTGACCGAAGTGTTTTTCGGTAAAGGCGTCCAAGTTATGCAGGCCCGCGTAAAAGGCAGTTTGGTCCTCTTCGCTGTGGCAGTCGTTTACCATCAGCAAAACAAATTGGTCCACCTTCAGCTCTTTTGCGCCTGGAGTATCCGTCGCCGGGATCAGCGTATCGACTACTAATTGTAACAGGTTTTCCTCCTTGGGGCCAAACGTGGCGCTTGCGGGAATGTTTAGGTTGGAAGTTTGCCCAAGAAGTGAATACTTAAAGAAGACCATTCCTCCCGAAAGTAAGGCGGTTCTTTTGATGGCTTGGCGTCTGTTCATAAGCCTGGAGGCGGTCCAGATAGTTCGGTCTTCTCTGATTTTCATATTGTTTTCTTTAATGCGTTTTCTACTCCGAGGGCAGCCACTGTGGCGGCGCCATAATCGCCAATGGATTCGCCGAGCTCTGCGGGAACGATTGTACAAGCCTTGCAGGTTTCAGCCATCGCTTCCTTCAAAATGGATTCTTCGATGGAAGTGCGTAGTAGCGGTTCGCAACGAGCGAAAATCGACCCCAGGATAATTCTTTCGGGATTCAGGACATCAATAAGAATCGCCAATCCTTGGCCAAGCTTGTGGCCGCACTCTTCAAGCACAGACAACGAAAGAGGGTCTCCTTGACGCGCTGCCTCGGCTATGTCTTTTGCGCTGGGTTCTTGCGGCAAAAGAGGGCTCGGATTCGTTCTTTGCCTGTCCTTTGCCAGCATGGCGATTCCCGCGCCCGAGGCGAACCCTTCCAGGCATCCCGGCTTTTCCCGTATGGACGGTCCCGTTTCTGAAATTCGCATGGTGCCCACTTCACCCGCTAATCCGGTTTTTCCTCGATAGAGCTTTCCATTGAGGATTAACCCGGCGCCCAGTCCTGTTCCGAAGGTCAGAAAAATGAGATCGTCGCAACCACGACCCGCACCGAAACGCCACTCCGCCAACGCGCAGGCGTTGGCGTCATTTTCGCCAAAAACCGGCACTCCAAAGGCATCCTTCAAAGTAGAAATGATCGGAAATCCATCCCACAAGGGAAGATGCGGGGCATGCCGCATGCATCCCGAATGAATATCATACATTCCTCCAACGGAAACCCCGATTGCTTCTGGAGGGCTTCCTGCCTTTTCGATCCAAGCGCGGGCAATAGCGACGACACGATTGATCGCGCCTACTGGATTACATTGAATTCCCGTAGGGAACCGCTCGACTTCGGCGACCGAAGCTGTGGATACATCGAAACGGGAGACGCCCATTTTGGTGCCTCCGATGTCTACGCCGATATACCAGGGCGATGTCATTCGATCGTTCAATGCTAAGTTGACTGATGCAAAGACGCGAGGGTCCTTTCAATCAGCGTTTTGGTGAGCTGAATTCCTTCCATCTCCGGCGTTGTTCTTCCTTCGTACTCGATTCCAATGTATCCAGTGTATCCAGAATCTACTACAATCTTCAGCATACGGTGGTAGTCCGTATTCACTTCGTTTCCTTCCGCATCGAAATCGTGCGACTTGGCGCTGACTCCTTTGGCGAACGGCATTAGATCAGCCACTCCCTGGTAACGGTCATATTCCAAGCCGATGTCGTCTTCCCGGTAGATCGGATCGTTTTCGTAGGGCTTTTTGCTCAGAGCATATTGCTCGAGATTGCCTCGGTTTCTCGCAACATAGAAATTACCAAAGTCCGGCAAGGTGCCGCAGTTGTCCAGGCCAACCCCGGAGATCACGGAAGCGAGCCAGGCTCCATTGGAAGAGAGTCCTCCATGGTTTTCAACAATCACATTGAGGCCATGCGTTTGAGCAAAGGTGCAAACCCGGCCAAGACCATCGATACAAAGCTTCATTTGTTCTTCCGAACTTATTAGTGGGTCGGAGGCCGCGTTGACCCGAATCGAATGGCAACCGAGAAACTTGGCGGCCTCCACCCAGGCGTAGTGTCCCTCAACCGCATTACTCCTCAGCGTATTATCAGGATCTCCCAGATTTCCCACATGGTCGCACATGATGAGAAGATTGGTAAGACCGAGGTCATCGGTTACCCGTTTGGTTTCGGTCAAATAGGCTTGGTCCTTCGGCTGAGCCCCAAGTCTGGGGTGTTCTACATTGAGGAATTGACCGGACCATTCGATGGCATCGAAGTCAAAGTCTTCCCGGGCAATGCGCGGGAAGTCGAGGTTGTCCAACTCTCCGGCCTTCAGGGCTTTGTGCAGCGACCACTGAGCCAAAGATATTTTAGAACCTGCCTCCTTGTTTGAAGAACCACCCGCAGATGTATTTTTATTACATGCGGCCAAGGCGCAACTACCCAGAAAAGCGGCGGAGGATTTAAGGAACACACGGCGGTTAGTTGAAGCACTCATTGTATTGGTTATGTTTGTATTCTAGGTTTGACGATCGCCCCGGTCACGACCGGATAAATCTACAAGTGGCATTAACGACTCGGGCTCAAGCAACTCAGCCTCACAGTTAACGTGGTGGGAGGTCGTCGCGCGGGGCGTTCGGTTTTATTCGCTTGGGCATGCTTGGGATTGGAGCCGTGGGCAGGGCCTTTGACAGGCGCTTGATAATAGCAGCGCTTCCCGGGTTGTTGGCGATGTTGTTAAACTCACGTGGATCGTTGAAATGATCGAACAAGGCTTCTGCGTTGTATGTTTTAAAATAGCGATAGCGGCCATCGCGCACGGCGTGATAATTCTCGTTCTTCGAGGTTACGATGGCCCGATTGAGATCCGTCTCTGCCTCGATAATCGGGAGCAGATTCTGACCGTCGTTATTCTTGTTCTCTGGTAGACCCGCAAGAGCGAGCAGCGTGGGATAGACATCCACCAAGCTGACCGCTGTATCCACTTTTTTTGGTTTGGCACCGGACCTCGAGATGAGCAGCGGTACCCGCGTGGATTCTTCCCAGAGAGTAAACTTTGAGAAATGCTCCTTCTCGCCTAAGTGCCAACCGTGGTCCGACCAGATCACCACAATCGTGTTATCCGCAATCGGCGAAGCCTTTAAGCCCTCCAAGAGTCTACCTAGTTCAAAATCTGCATAGCTGATACACGCGGCATAGCCACGACTAGGACCCGGGTTTCCGGCAAACTCCTTGAATCGTCGGGGTGGTAGAAGGGGTTCAGGAATGTTCTTTTCCCAGTCATCCGGATTGGTGGGAGGTGTAATTTCAACATCCTCATACTGATCGTAGAACGCGTCGGGAACAAACCAGGGCATGTGCGGGCGATAGATCCCGACTGCCAGAAATAGCGGTTTGTTGCGAGAAGCCTCAAGCTGCTCAATCGCCCAATTCACCACCTTGTGATCCCCCATCTCTTCGAGCGGCTTACCGGTGCCGCCCCAATCGAACTTCCCCTCGCCACGGTCCGGAAGGACATCCGGCATACTCTGCACCGGCAATTGCGCATTGAAGGACGGAAAGAAATCATCCCAACCTCTGGGCGAGAAAAGCCCTTTCCGTTCGAATTCGGTTCCCTGATTCGCATGATAGATCTTCCCACCTCCCAGCGTAGCGTAGCCATGCTCTTTGAAATATTCAGGCAGCAGGAGAATGTCATCGTATCGCTCATTCGCTAGCCAGTCGTGACCATTGCCATAAACACCGGTCGTCGCTGGATGGAGCCCCGACATGATGGAGGCGCGTGACGGATTGCACACAGGGGCATTGCAGTGGGCGTTTCTAAACAATATCCCTTCAGCCGCCAGCGAGTCGAAGTTGGGTGTATCCACATCGAACGGCTCTCCGTCCAGCTGAGTGGGTCCCCAGTCATTAAAGTCATCAATGGATACGAATAGAATGTTTGGATGCGACAGGCTCACCACAGGTGGCCGGCCTGCAGCCGAAAGGCTGAAGGCTAAAGGGTGAAGGATGAGTAGGAGAATAAGAGCGGTGAATTTTTTCATGAAATTGGGTGGTTAGCTGTAGGAGCGGGTTTATCCCGCGATTGCTTCGAGGCCTTTCCGTGGAATCGCGGGATAAACCCGCTCCTACAGTTGGAATAATCCGAAACAATCAATCGTTTCATCGTTTTTGGTTTTGGTTATTTTGATTCTTTTTCGATAAACCAGAAAGCGATCAGGTGGTAGATCATCATCTGCATATCTTCTACGCGGCCATAGTGCTCATCGGGCAACACAATGGGCAGGGTCGCCAGGTCGGACATCCGCCCGCGCTTGGAACTGGTAATGGAAACGGTGGTGAGTCCCTGCTCTTTAGCCCACTCGAACGCTTTCACCAAGTTCGGTGAGTTTCCGCTGACGCTTCCGCTGATTAATACATCTCCGGGCCGGGCGAAATTCTCCAACTGCCTGACAAATACATCCTCATAGGCATAATCGTTTCCTATGGCAGTTAGCCAAGCAGCATTGTCGTTTAAGGTGCTTACCCGGAAACGCTTTCCCAGCACATCCGAAGACCCTTTACCCATGTCGCAAGCCAAGTGAGACGCGCTGGCCGCATTCCCGCCATTTC
>CALGUT010000302.1 GCA_937920335.1 uncultured Opitutales bacterium | reverse complement strand
ATGATATGATAAACGCCTTACTTGAGGGGCGCGATTTGGATGTTTCGGTTGATCCGGCAACGGGACTGATACGTCAGGTGCAAAAGGATCTTGAATGGTTGAAGTCCTTCAATGATCCTCGTGGTATCTATCTCTTACCAGAGATCAATTATCAATTTCTCAAGTAAACTATGGCACAAACGTCATTCACCCTCACGAGGGATACGCAGGCGACACTCATTCCGGCGGGAGATATCCTGTCGCTCAAAGAAGGAACAGAGGTTCATGTAACTCAAGCGCTCGGTGGCACCGTCACCGTTCAGGCAAATGGGGGGCTCTATCGACTGGCTTCCAAGGATCTGGATGCACTTGGTGAAGCGGGAAAAGAGGAGTATACTGTCGAAGAAACAGTGGCTACTGTAGCTCCCGGTGAATTCTCAGAGGACCATGTCTGGGACGCGCTGAAAACCTGTTTTGATCCAGAAATTCCAGTAAACATAGTCGATTTGGGTCTTATTTATGACTTACAGGCGCAAGATCTGGGGGAGGGATCTTTCGAGGTATTCGTCAAAATGACACTCACGGCTCAAGGTTGTGGAATGGGGCCGTCCATAGCTGCAGACGCGCAACAGAAAATTGAAGCCTTACCAGCGGTCAAATCTGCTCAGGTTGATATCGTGTGGGATCCGGTTTGGACGCCCCACATGATTAGTGACGAAGGACGTACCGTTCTTGGATTAAACTAAGGAGCTACGGTTAGTCGTACCAGGCATCTTGCCATTGTTCAGGGTACCAGCGGCCTTCATCCATCTCGATAACGTCGAAATCGGTGACCAGTCGCGGGTCTGGGGTTACTCCGTAGAATTCCATCAAGGCGGGTATGAACTCTCTGGTTTCATCGTCGCGCCAGCCTCGTTTGCTCATGAAGCTATTGTAGATTAGGGCTTCTTCGTCGGTAAGTGCTCGGCCCTTCGAAAAACACCAATTGAGTGTCTCTTCGTCTGAATTCCCGGCTAAGACTTGTTCTTTGATAGCATCGTAGGAGACCTGAAGGTAGCGACAGGTGCGCCCGTCAAAACCATTTCCCAACATATCAAAATAGCTGGGATCAAGCGCACCTTTAGCTTGTATGCGGATCTTCGAGCACATGCGTGCAAAATAGAAGAGGGGACCTGTTTTGTTGTAGCAGCTGCAGGGTGATTGGTAGTCCATACCGATCAAACTGTTTGAATATTTCCAGATGCCAAGTCTGTAACTAGCTCTTCGTCGAAGGGATTGCTTAATTCTGGACAGTTGTTGCGGGGCTCCCTTTCTTAGTCCCCTTTAGCTATATGAATTGGATTGATAAATTGGAGAAGCGGTTTGGTGGAATAGCCATTCAGAATCTGGCTCTGTATTTGATTGTGGGGCAGGTGTTCGTCTTTGCCGGTATTCACTTTGGCAGAATCGATATCAATCTGCTCTATCTTAACATTCCGAGTGTCTTAAATGGTCAGGTCTGGAGGCTTTTTTCGTTTCTTTTTATCCCACCGGCCACGTTCAGTCCTATATTTTTAGCGTTTGCGTGGTATATTTTCTGGATGATTTCCCAGGCATTGGAAGCTCAGTGGGGAGCGTTTAAGTACAATCTCTTCATTCTTCTGGCTGTTATTTTTACGGTGTTGGCGGCGATCCTGTTTCCTGGCTACAATCTGACTAACCACTATATTTCGCTGACGGTGTTTTTCGCGTTCGCAACCTTGTATCCGAATTTTGAGTTCATGTTGTTTTTCATTCTACCGGTTAAGGTGAAATGGTTAGCTTACATAAGTCTCGGATTCTTGGTCTTAGCATTCATGGGTGGTCCGTGGGCGGCCCGCGTCATTATCCTAGTCTCTCTCGGTAACTACGCTCTGTTCTTTGGTAAGGATCTCTTCGAGCAGATGAAGTATAAGAAGCGTCGCGTCGAACATCATAAAAAAGTCGAAGCGCTTGCTGAGGAAGCATTTCATACCTGTAAGTCTTGTGGCGCGACGGATAAGTCAAACCCTGAGCGCGAGTTCCGTTATCAGGACGGTGAAGGCATCTGCAGTGTTTGTTTGGAGAAAGAGTCCGTTGGCGAGTCTTCCCCTGCTCAGTAGCGCAAAATCTCCGAACAGGGGTCATCGACCTCATTCGCAATAACGTAGAATACCAAGTGATCTGTTTCACTCGTATTAAGCAGGCGATGATAGGTGCCTTTGGGTTGATGAAAACAATCGCCTGCTTTGATGGAGTATGATTCATCGCCGCGAAACATCGTTCCTTCGCCTGAGACGATGATGAAAAACTCATCCATATTGGGGTGACAATGCTGTGGGCAATTGTAGTGCCGGGGGAGGATTCGCGTTAATTCAACATCAAATGGATGAACGGGATTTCCTTCCACCCCGGACCCTAAGGCTCTTGAGAGATCGCGCCTCAGGCGTTTGTACTTTTGGTTCTCACCCCAAAAATTCTGTTTCTCAGGTACGTCTTCGACGTTAATGAATGGTGGAATCGACATCAGCCAACTATGCCTGAATTCACTGTCTAAAGAAAGTCGATTATAACCAAAGGTTGAGAAATCAGTCGACTGTTGTGAAACATTTGCGCTGGCACTGTTTCACAATCAGGTAGACTAACGGGGCGGCCATGCTGAAGATCAAAAGAGCGATCAGCCAAATAGTCTTATTCATTCCCGGCAGGTCATTTCGCCGAATTACATCGATAACTGCCCAAACCAGGAGGATGAAGAATACTAGGATTATAATTTCTGGTATACTTGTTCCCGTTATGAATGCGAGTAACTCGGTCATCGAAGATTTGAACCGTTAGCTGTCACGAGTATTCAACTGAGCTTCTATGAATCGTTCCGCGACTTCGTTGTCCTGATAGTCTTTGAAGATTTTTCGGAAGCGTTTCAGGCTATGATGAATCTTGGTATCGGTTAACGCTGTCTCTATATGCTTCAAAATGGATGTTTCGTCGTCATTCATCTTGTCCCCTCGTACCCCCAGATTATGATAAACCAGCCTTGCAGCACAGCCGTTTTGATCCCAGTCGCCGCCTGAGTAAACGACCATGGGCACGCCAAAGTGTATCGACTCGATGTAGGAACTGGTACCTGCGTGAGTAATACAGCAGTCTGAATGTCTGAGTACTTCTAATTGGGGAACCCATTCATAGAGGTGAACCGTATCTGGTAGAGTTACTTCTTCAAAGAGCGTTTTACTCGACCCGATACCAATCACCAAGTGCCAGTCTGATTGTTGTCCGAACGCGCGGATTAAGCGGTGCAGGAACTCTCTATCCGAAACGAACATGGTACTGAGCGTTGCGTAGACAATTGATGAAATACTTCCGTCCTTACGTTTCGCAAAAAGAGTATCGAGACCCTTGCGAGACTCTGGAGTTATCTTATCGCTACGCTGTTCGTCTACGGTTGGACCTACGTAGTGGTGCTTGCTAACAGAGTTTCCCGGGAAATCCAATTCGCCCGCAGTGAAGCTCATGTAAGGTAGGTTTCTCATAGCGGCTGGAAGCTTCCAAATACCGAATTCCAGCTCCTTTATTGATATACCCTGTTGTTTACAGAAGTGGATGAGGATGCTCTTTGGGTCCACCCCAACGGTGCTCAGGTATATTCTCAACCTTTCTTTGTAGTTTCGTAACTTTAGCTTCAACCATTGAAGTCTGACGCCCAATGTACTTCCAGGAAATCCTTCGCCAGGTATGGTCATAGCATGCATTGGAGGAGCTTTTGATTCCCAGAAACTGAACCAATTCATGGTCATGATAATTGGAACTTTGAGCTTCAGGCAAGCGAGTGCGTGATACACGAGCTCGACGTCACACAATATGAGATCCGGCTGCGTAGTCTTTACCAATTCTGTGAAGTCATCCTGGATTTCGTTAATGCGAATAAATCTATTTCTCCTTTCGCTGAGTCGCTTTATCTTATCCTTGCGTCCCATGTCCTTTTGAAAATCGACCCAAAGTGAATCCTCGGGACGATCCAGTTGAATATAATCGAAGGGGAAATCGTTGATGCGATCGCTCGCATTTGCCATACTCATGCACGTTATATGGTGCCCCCGTTTTGCGAGCCGCTGCATGAGCCCCAATCCAGACATAAAGCGGCTGTGAACGATTCCGTTAACGTATAGAATGCGGGGCATTAAATTGTAAGTATAGCTAGGTGTAGGTAGAACCCCGACTCATGAAAAAAGGTGGATTAACCTAACCAGCCAACTCACTCTTCAACCGGTCGAGTACTGCCTTGGTCATGGCAATACCCTGCATTTCGGACTGGTAGGAGCCTTCATATTCGATTCCCACATAGCCATTGTAACCGTGTTTGAGGACGATTTCTAAAACACGCTTGAAATCTACTTCACCTTTTCGGTCTGCGCGTTGGATGACACTTACATTCGGGTTGTCGCTAACAGCCCAGTCGTAGGCTTTGGCACTGACCGCTTTGGCGTAGGGCATCAAATCCTCCATGCCCTGGTAAATGTCGTACCATTCTTGGGTCTCTTTGTTTATGAGAAAATTTCCGAAATCGGGTAGGGTGCCACAACGATCGTGATCTACCATGTCCATTACGCCAGCTAACCATTGTCCGTGAGAAGAATATCCACCGTGGTTTTCCACGATTAAGTTTATCCCTGCCTTGTCGCCCGCCTCACTCAACTTGCGAAGCCCGTCGGCGGCTAGTTTCTGTTGTTCCTTAAACGAGCCCTTGCTGCCTGCATTTACTCGAATCGAGTGACATCCCAGAGTAGCTGCGGCATCGAGCCATCGAAAGTGATTTTCTACCGTTTGATTACGTTTTCCTTTATCGGGGTCTCCGAGAAGACCTTCACGGTCTACCATGATGAGCAGGCTTTTAACGCCTTCACCATCAGCGCGGCCGATCATCTCTTTCAGATAAGCCTGGTCATTTGCTTTATCAAAGAAGAACTGATTCACATATTCGATACCATCGATGCCGAATGATCGGGCTGTTTTTGCAAAATCCAGATGATCCAAGGGTATATGTCCTTCGCGTTTGAAGAAGCGTTTGTTTAAAGACCATTGAGCCAGTGAAATCTTAAACAGAGGCTTCGACTTGTGAGACATCGCCTGTGTAGTTGCCAGGGGTAATGTCGCCGCTGCGGCTGTTAACGTACTGGTTTTTAGAAAAGAACGTCTGTTCATATGAATAATTGATGCTTGGGTGTTACGGGTAGTCTAAGTTAAAGATATGTTTGGATTGGCGATTATGGATGAGAATTCTACTTCAGCGAGATATTATGATGACTCAAGTTTTCGTAGCCGCTTTCAGTAATGAGGAAGTTTCTCTCTATGCGGATACCCCCGATGCCTTCGACATAATTCGCCGGTTCTAGCGTAACCACGTCTCCTCGTAGGAGCGTATCGGTACTATCTGCCACGATTGCCGGTGGCTCTGGGTGTTCCAGTCCAAGGCCGTGTCCCGCATGACTCGCCAAAGGGTTGAACCCGGCTCTTACCATAGTGTCCGAGCAATGATCAAAAACGGTCTTGCAGGCTACTTCTGCTTTGAGCGCCCGCTCTCCGGCTTCCAGGCTGGCGATGCAGGCGTTCATAAGTGATTGCTGGTCTGCGGT
>CALGUT010000301.1 GCA_937920335.1 uncultured Opitutales bacterium | reverse complement strand
TCGGTCTTGGTTCGGGTAAGACTCGTAAAGACTGTCTCGAGTTTCTCCTTCGTAAGCGATTAGCTTGGTTCGGATTCCTTGAGCCATCATGCGTTGAGCAACGAGTTCCGGATACAACTCCTTGCCAGCAATGAGGCAAATGCCATCATCTGGATGAAATCCGGTGGGAAGAAACTGGGTTATGTTTTCTGACACTTATTGGAGATGTTTAGGAAATCTGGGACGGTGTCCAAAGTATTTCTGATTTTCATAATAAAATGAAAAATATGCTTTTCGTAGGTCCGTAGTTGATAAAGGATACGGTTGTGTCCTTTACGACAGTCATCTTCACCTTCAGGATCCCCGACTTAAATCAGTCCTTTTTGGGTTAGCGGACTGCTACGAGTCGTTAGATGTTAATTGTGTGGTAGTAAACGGAACTGAAGAAGGGGATTGGGAAAGTGTAGGGCAGCTATCGGAAATGTTCCCATTTGTGAAGCCTGCGTTCGGACTGCATCCGTGGAACACCTTTGATCGATCACCTCACTGGTTGGGTAATCTTGAATATTGCATCGACCACTATGGCGGATTCATGGGGGAGATCGGCCTTGATCGATGGATCGAGCATCATGATTTTGACGAACAGATTGATGTATTCACTAAACAGTTTCAGCTTGCTGCGAAAAAGGATATACCGGCCAGTATTCATTGTTTGAATGCATGGGGAAAGCTTGTTGAGCTACTTGAGGCAGAACCGAAACCTTCCTCTGGGATTCTGCTTCACAGTTACAGTGGTTCCCTTGAGTTGGTTCCGAAGTTAGTTGAATTAGGTGTTACTTTTCGTTTAGCGGCTACTTTCTGCTGGATCGGAAGGCGAAAACGAGAGAGACATTTCAAACGATACCGGTTGAACGTATACTGGTCGAAACGGATGCACCTTTTCAACCACTGCCAGCGGATTTGGTAAAACATCCTCTCTCGGTCGATGCAGACGGGAAACCGGTGAATCACCCGGGGAATTTGGAAGTTGTTTACGAAGGGCTTTCCAAAGTCTTGGGAATACCATTTGGAAAACTAGAACAACAGGTGGCTCAGAATTTCGACCAATTATTTGGTGAAGTTCCGGTGAGTGGTGAAGTTAGATAGCCGCTAGGTCTGCTTCTCTTGGGCTTCAGCTTTCCGCAATACAAGTTCGATCGCTTTGGCTGCTGCGTGGAATCCGAATGTTCCTGTGACAAAGCTGGCTGTTCCGAATCCACTTTCACAATCCAGTTTTAATTCTGAGCCTTTCGGCTTCTTCTCGCATACCGCACCGTTTTCCTCGGGGTAAACAGCTGATTCTGGAGAAAATACGCAGGGTATGCCCCAGGACCGTTTTGGGTTTCGGGAAAATCCGTATTCTTGGCGTAACCTTTTCCTTACGACAGCCATCAGGGCATCGTTGTAAGCGCTCGTAATATCAGACACTTGGATTTTGGTAGGATCTTTCAATCCTCCTGCACCTCCAATGGTGACCAGAGGAATCTTCAAAGATTTACATCGGGCTATCAGTAGGCTCTTGTTCTTACGTTCATCTATCGCGTCAACGATGCAGTGAAATCGGTTCCCTAGTATCTTCTCAGCGGTGCTCGGGGTGAAAAATTGATTCTCTTCAATCACCTCACAAGTGGGATTGATGGCCTGTATACGTCGCATCATTGCTTGAGTCTTCATCAGGCCTACAGTTGCGGTTTCAGCGTGAACCTGGCGATTGGTGTTGGTGATACAAACTTCGTCCATATCGATGAGTGTCAGTTTCCCAACTCCTGACCTAGCAAGGGCTTCGGCTGTCCATGAGCCCACGCCGCCGATTCCTACAATAGCGATATGGGCGTTGGCCAGTACTTTAGCTTTTTCTGCCCCATATAGGCGCTCGATTCCACCGAATCGTTGTTTAAGGTCGTTCATCAGCTGAAAATGATAGGTGTTTAATCAAAACGCGTGGGCGATTTGGCAACCCTCAATTTTTTCTATCGAGTATATGGATTATCGATATTCGGGGCTTCGATTGATGAATCGTTAATCACTATCGTTGTGACAGACGAAATCGGGGAGATTATAGCCAGATTAAATAGGGGAATTACTGATAGAGTCTGAAGAGAAAATCAAAGAACCCCTAAGCGTTCAAACGTTATGAATAAGGTATGAACCGGATTCTAAATCAGGGTAGAATTTAGTATTATAATTTTTAAGCACTGCTTCGGCGGTGTGTTGTGATCCTAAGCTTCTCATCCAATGACAACGTTTCCATTGTAGGTCCGACTCCGCAATCGGGCTGCTAAAGCTGGTGCGTGGCCGAGGAGCTATCCGATCCAACGTTTTATAAAGAACACCCACTGCAAAGTGGGTGTTCCTTTGTCTATACGGCGTTGTTTACCGTTTACAACGAAGATACGGCGGAGAATAGTTTTGGAAGATGGATTGGATGTTTCCAGTAACTACGTTTGTCGCAGGAGTACTTTTAGGAGGTGTCGTCATATTTTTGATACAACGTTCAGATAAACTCCTTGCGACTGAGCGTTTACGCCTCAGAGGTGAGGAACTGATGAAGCTCAATGCATTTTATGAGGAATTAAAGCTGGAGCAGCGAAATACGCTCGCGCAGCTGAATGCCGCTAATACTGAGGTGAAGACGCTCGAAACCCGACTCGAGGGTGAGCGTAAGAGTTTTTCGGAAAAGGAACTGGTGTTTGAAGAACTTGAAAAACGATTTTCCGACGTGTTTAAGGCTCTTTCCGGTGATGCGCTCAAACGAAATAATGCATCGTTCCTAGAACTGGCAAAAGAGCACCTAAATACGCAGCAAACGAAGTCAAAGGGCGAGCTTGAGCAGCGCAAGCAGGCCATTGAATCGCTCTTAAAACCTATAAATGATTCTTTGAAACAGTTTGGTGAAAAGGTCGGTGAAATTGAGAAAGCGCGCGTAGGCTCTTATGAGGCCTTGAAGGAGCAAGTGCTTTCACTTGCAGAGGGTCAAACAAAGCTACGTTCTGAAACGGTCAATTTGTCTCGTGCCTTGAATACGCCTCGGGTCCGTGGAAGCTGGGGGGAAATTCAGCTCAAGAAAGTCGTAGAGTTGGCGGGGATGCTTGAATACTGTGATTTCGATCAACAACAGAGTAAAGATCGCGATGACGGATCGAGGGCTCGGCCGGACATGATCGTCAAGTTGC
>CALGUT010000300.1 GCA_937920335.1 uncultured Opitutales bacterium | reverse complement strand
GACCGTCAATCCTGGGGTTCAGGTTGTCTCTAATCAATATAAGGAAATTGCGGTCCAAGGTACGCTGACTGCGATCGGGACCGGTGGCAGTCCCATCGTGTTTGATGGATCGACCTCCAATGCTGGCTGGTGGAGAGGTCTGAATGTATACGGAACCGGTAGTGCTAACCTGCAATTTTGCCAGATTAAGGCCACCGGTTATTGGAACTACGCCGGTATATACAAACAGGGTAGCGGTAGTCTGTCTGTTCGTAATTGTTTATTGAAAAACAGCAGTGGTGCGGGTCTGCGGCTTACTTCGGGCGCATCCTCGGTCATTTCCGAAGGTAACTCCTATGAGGATAATGTCTATGGCGTACGTCTGAGTGCTAATACTTCCTTCAGCGATACCTCCTCGACTTTCAGTAACAATAGTAGTGCCCCGGTTGCTCTCGATGGCGCTAACCATACTAGTAATGTGTCCTGGGAACTCTCTTCGCTCTATTCCATGGTGATGCTTGATACGCAAACCGTGGCTGAAGGGTCTATTTTGACACTGATGCCAGGTCTGGTCCTAAAGAGCTATCAGTATAAAACTCTGGTGGTGAATGGTCATTTGAACGCGCAGGGAACCTCTGGGGCGAAAATTCATTTGAGCAGTCACCGGGATGATACGGTAGGTGGCGATGCGAACAATAATGGCGGCGATACTCTGCCCACAGCTGGTTGGTGGTCAGGAATTCATATTCAAAATACAGGTTCCGCCACTTTGGATTACTGTACGGTATCATACAGTGGTTATTGGAATGCTGCGGGTATTTATAAACAAGGCACCGGGGATCTGAGCATAAGCAACAGCATACTCCAGCAAACCTCAGGCGCTGGTCTGCGGCTTGCCGAAGGATCCGGGGACTTTACGACGGCTAATAACAGTTTCAAGGATAACACCTATGGGGTGAGGTTGAGTAAAAACACATCCTTCAGTGATACTACGTCCACTTTCACCAATAACGGTAGCGCTCCAGTGGCCATTGACGGCTCCGTTCATACCATCGACGTCTCCTGGGAGCTATCATCCGCTTATTCCATGGTCATTCTTGATACCCAAACAGTCTCGGCGGGATCCACCCTAACCCTGATGCCGGGTCTCGTGCTGAAGAGTTTTCAGTACAAGACGCTTGTGGTGGACGGTCAACTCATGGCGCAGGGAACCGTTGGTTCTCCGATACATCTGACCAGCCATAGGGACGATGCTGTGGGTGGTGACGCCAACAACAATGGAAATGATACTGCGCCTACAACGGGCTGGTGGTCGGGCATCCACATACAGAACGCAGGATCAGCCACCTTGGATAACTGCTCGGTGTCCTACAGCGGTTATTGGAATGACGCCGGCATTTATAAAGTGGGTACGGGAAACCTGATTCTCAGCAATTCCACGCTTCAGAAAACGGGTGGGGCCGGTTTACGTATTCGGGAAGGTTCCGGAGTATTTACTACCGAAAATAATCGCTTTAACGATAACATCTACGGGATTCGACTGAGCGCTAATAGTTCCTTCAGCGATACCACCTCCATATTCTCAAGCAACAGCACGGCTCCGGTAGCGGTGGATGCAAGCACGCACACCACCGATGTATCCTGGGAGCTCTCCTCTGATTACTCCGTGGTGATAATTGGCAGCCAGACCGTGGCCTCTGGGGCTACGTTGACGTTACAGCCGGGGCTCGTTCTGAAAAGCTTCCAGTATATGGTTCTGGTTGTTGACGGTCAGTTACTGGCAGAAGGAACCGTCGAGGCTCCTATCCATTTTACCAGTCACCAAGATGATTCGGTAGGCGGAGATGCCAACAACGATGGGGATGACACTGCACCCTCCTCAGGGTGGTGGATGGGCCTTCAGGTTCAGAATGAAGGAGCAGCCATACTGGAAAACGGTACGATTTCCTATGGCGGATACTGGAATGCCGCCAACCTTTATAAAGTGGGAACGGGGGAGCTATTTATCCGCCACACGCTTCTGCGCCGATCTAGTGCTGCGGGATTGCGCTTACTGGAAGGATCGGAATCCTTTCTGTCCGAGTTCAACCGTTTCGAGGAGAATGTGGATGGTGTTCGCCTCGGCTTGAATACCTCCTTTGCTGATACCACTTCCATTTTTGCTTCTAACACCAAATCCCAGGTGTCGGCTGATGGGGGTACGCATACCACGAATGTCCACTGGCAACTTTCTTCACATTACGCCATTTATTTTCCGGGGACGCACACCGTAGGAGTGGGAACGACACTCACTCTGACTCCTGGGCTTGTGATCAAGATGGGTCAATACAAGGGCCTAGTTGTCGATGGTGAACTGCATGCGCTTGGGTCGGCTGGAAGTCCGATTACTTTTACCGACTACCGGGACGACACCATCGGCGGTGATACCAACAATAACGATGCCTTGTCCATGCCCGCTGCGGGGTGGTGGAGCGACCTGCAGATTCGCGATGGGGCTACCGCCATTCTCGAGAACTGTATACTACGGTATGGCGGTTACTGGGATAGAGCAGGTATACTCAAACTGGGTACCGGTGATTTGACTCTAGCAAATAGCACCGTCTCCATGGTCAATGGAAGCGCTCTTTACCTGAGCGGAACCACGGGAAAAGTGGATCTATTGCGCAATCGATTTACGCATAGTAGCAACGGCGTACGGGTTAAGGATACCACTGAGACCATCACCCTCAATGCCTGTCAGTATGAAGGCAACTCGGACTATGGGGTGCTGAACAACAATTCAATCGATGTAGATGCCCGCAACAATTGGTGGGGCGATGCAAGTGGACCGTTCCATGCCACCGAAAATCCGGAAGGTTTAGGCGATGCTGTGAGTGACGGCGTACTATTTGAGCCTTGGCGTACGAGCCCAAGCTTTGCCGATATTCTGTCGCCGACTCGTTCGGGAACCCTGGTTGCCGATGATACCTTGCGCTTTCTCGGATCCATGCAGGAAGATTCACAGGTGGGTTATTTCTGGGATTTTGGGGATGGACGAACTTCCAATGTCCGCAATCCAGGCCTGCTGAGCTGGCCCGCTATCGGAAATTTCCAAGTGCAATACTCCCTGATTACCGACGGAGTGGCCGACCCATTTCCCGAGACACGAGAATTTGATGTCGTGGCGAATGACGGTACGCACCCGGATCTGAGAGTAGAATCCTTTGTGCTGCCAGCTTCCATAGGGATCGGACAACCGCTGACCATCGACTACACGGTAAAGAACCTGGGGCCAGCTGCAACGCCAGCGAATTCTTCTTGGACGGATCGCGTTTATTTGTCCGGTGACGATATTCTCGATGCCTCCGATATACCGTTAAATTCCAAAGAAATTGAGCGGGTACTCGGCCCTGGCGAGACCTATGGGGAGAGCCTTGGGCTTACCTTGCCTCCGGTAGTGGAGGGGGCTCATTACCTGATCATCTCAGCCAATGATGACTGGGATCTCGTCGAACTGCATCGGCTCAATAATGAAAGACCTGAGTCCGTAAATGTACTAGTTCCTCAATTGGAAGATGGCGTGGCTTTTGTAGGTTCCCATGGGCTTGGGAGTGCTGAACAGTATTTTCGAGTGGCCTCTGTCGGAGGTAAACATCTACTGGTTAATTTTGACCGGATTGATCCGAACCTCGATGTGTATATTCGTTTCGGTGAGCTGCCTACGAGAGGTCAGTTTGATTATCGGCTTTCAGAGTCTTCTCTAGTTATTCCAGCGGCTGCCTCAGGTGATTGGTACTTCATGGTCTATGGAGATCAATTGAGCCTGGAAGGAAACTTTAGTTTGAAGGTTACGCAGGTGGATGTGGCCGTTACGGGAGGGTCACCCAACCTCGCG
>CALGUT010000299.1 GCA_937920335.1 uncultured Opitutales bacterium | reverse complement strand
CATATACGCGACTTGAATGCTACGATTCTCAATCAATTCGGAATCGACCATCAACGACTCAACTTCCGCCACCAGGGACTGGATCTCAGATTAACGGGTGTTGAAGAAGCTCGAATCGTTAAAGAAATACTCGCCTAGCCCCGGAAGCTTAAGACGTAACCGTATGTTAAAGAAACTGCTCACTATTTTCATTCTGTTCCTCGCACTCGTCATGGTGGTGCTATTCATCAGCAACCCCCTCACGAGTACCGGTAGTTCAGATACCCTCCAGTTTTTTGGGCGCTTTCATCCGGTCGTGCTACATCTACCGATTGGCTTCTTTATCGTCCTCGGAGTACTGGAGGTTCTATCGTTTTTTCCGGGTTTATCGAAGCTGCGTGCCTCCACACCTATTGTGCTCACCCTTTGTATTATCGGAACACTGGTTGCAGTCACTACCGGAATCATTCTCGCTTATGGAAGCGGCTCCAACGAACCGCTCGTGGTCTACCACATGCGTGTGAGTTTGCTACTCGGCATCTTCAGTCTGGGGCTGGGTCTGTTTAAGATGTACGGCAACCATCTGCTTTCCAAGTTTGCCTACCGGGTCGCACTGATTCTGACCTTTGGCCTGCTCTTTGTCGCCAGCCACAACGGTGGATCCATCACCCATGGTGAAGATTACCTTACGAAATACATGCCCAACTCGCTAAGGCCAATTTTTGGCCTGGAGGTCGAAAAGGAAATCGTCGTGGCATCAGCCAGTGATTTAGTTCTCTACCGCGATGTGGTGCATCATATCTTTGAACAAAACTGTAACACCTGCCACAACCCCAATAAGAAAAAGGGAGAGCTAAACATGGAGACCTATGAAGGACTCCTCAAAGGCGGAGACACCGGTTACTCAATCGCTCAAGGAGATAGCGACGATAGCGAACTCTATTTTCGCATCACCCTTCCTCACGATGACGATGACTTCATGCCAACTGACGGGAAACCGCCGTTAAGCGACACTGAGGTTGCCCTGATTGGCTGGTGGATCGACCAGGGTGCCGATCCCGAATTGACAGTTGCTCAGCACGGCGAAATCCCAGCTCCGCTCCAGGATTACATCGAAGAACTCTTCAACTCTATGGTTTCTGAAGAAGAGCTCGAAGCCCGAGAGGCTTTACGGCAAGAGCTCTACGCCAGTCTAGCTTCCCTCCACGAAAAGCTGGGAATCGTAATCACCCCCTCTGCCCCCAACGCAACGGAATTTAAGATTGAGACCTTTGCCGTGCAGAAGGATTTCAATGATCAATTTCTGGAACAACTCAGCCCATTTGCGGACAAAATCGTCGAAGCGGATTTCAGTAACACTCAACTCACCGATCAATCCGTAGAAACCTTGACCCAGTTCAAGAACCTCCGATCGCTCAATCTAAGCAAAACCAGAATTCAGGGCCAGGACCTGGGTAAACTCTCACAACTCTCGAACCTCGAATCGCTCAATCTCTACGGCACCGAATTAACTGCTGACCGTCTTGATGAACTCACGCAGCTTACTCAGCTAAAGAACCTCTATCTGTATCAGACAGAGCTCTATGAAGCGGACACGATCGACCAGCTGAAACAGGCGCTCCCCGACTGCAACGTGGCGTTCAATTAGCTTCTATCACGATCCCTCACAAAAGAAGACCCGTTTTCGTTGAAATCAGACTGGAAGTTCCGAGGAGTCTTCATCAATTTAGAACATCATGTCTTCGATTACCCTGAAAGCAGACGTCGATTTAGGCGTCGTCCCAACCCATATTAAGTTTGTCGGGGGCCTCGTGCCCAATGAAGCCGGAAAACTTCCCCGAGACGAGAGCGGCAAGCTAACGCTCATTAAAGAAGTCGAGAATCTTCTCGCGACATCACCGGTGTCGATCAGCTCCGTACAGGTGCCGTTTTTCCCAGGACTTGATCAGGGAGATTGCGACGAGTTGTTTGCCGGATTAAAAGATGCCGGCGTGAAACCGCTTCTCATCATGATGGTTGGCGGCGGCGATCCGATGAATCCAGCAGATGAAGATTCAGTATGCCCAATCATAGTGGAAGGACTGGAAGCGGCCAAGCGTTACGGGATCGAGCACGTGTCTTCCACTTCCCTCGAAGAATGGCAAAAACCGGGAGCGATCGAACTCACCGGAGACGCCTATGATGCTGCGGTTGCTCAGCTCGCAAAATTACACGCCCGCGCCTGCCACGAAGCCGGAGCCCTCGATAGCTGTATCAAGTACTGGCACATCGAATTCCTGAGAGGTATGGAGTTTCAAACGTTTACTGATATCCGCAAAGCCTGGACCGTTGTTGATGCGATGAACCAGGCCGTCGGGAAACCGTTTTTTAAAGTGATTGTAGATGCCGCACACTGCGGTGATTCAGCTTTATCCATGGAAGAAAATGTCGCCGCTATCGAAGAGATCGGAAAAGCGGGAGGCATCAGTATGTTTCACGCTTCAGCCCTTACGACCCGTGGCTGCCTATCGACTGACGATGGATGGATCGGCCACCTGCTTGCAGCATGCGCAGCAAGCGGAACCTTGGAAATCGTTCTGGTTGAGCTCTTCCATCACGAAGACGACGCATTAGCAGGATTGAGGGACGCCGTCGAAGGTCATGGTGTTGATACCACTGACGGACGGACCTATTCCGAATGCGTAATCGATGGACTGGTCGATGTAGCGAGACGGTTGAACAATCTCGTTGCGAGAGGGATTTTGTAAAAACTCCTTTTGCACTGGAAAGACAAATTCGAAGCGTAAGGCTGAGACGAAGAGGTGGGTTAGGGACTAAGAGGCGCTAGGCCGCCGATTACCTTAGCAGAGTGCAGCCACCATCGATGTCGTAGGCGCTTCCCGTCGTAAAGGAGGCCTCGTCACTGCATAGAAATACCGCGAGCGCAGCGATTTCCTCAGGCTTGCCCATCCGACCGATTGGTTGGAAATCCGATAGAACCTTGAACATCTCTTCTTTATTATTCGGATAGTTTTTTTCCAAATAAGAATCGACAAAAGCAGTATGAACCCGGCCCGGACACAGGCAATTACAGCGTATATTATCAGCCAGGTAGTCTTTCGCTATCGAAAGGGTCATGGAAAATATAGCGCCTTTGCTGGCTGAGTAAGCAAAGCGATCACTGAGACCCAGACGACTGGCGATCGACGCCATATTCAGAATTGCTCCTCCACCATTTGCTTTCATCCCGGGGATGGCGGCATGCAAACAATGATACGGACCCTTTATATTTACTGCGTAAATCTTGTCCATCTCCTCCGGTGAGGTATTCTCAACGCTTCCGATCGAAGCGATCCCGGCATTGTTTACCAGTATATTGGCCGGTCCAAACTCAGCGAAGAGCGCTTTCACTGCATCGAAATCCGTGACATCCAGAAAGTGAAAACTCCCCTGTCCGCCTGCCTCTAAAATTGCAGCTTCCGTTTCCTTGCCACCGTGTTCATCCACATCCAGCACAAACACCTGTGCGCCTTCCTCGGCAAACCGGGTAGCCATAGCCTGCCCGATGCCCGAGCCAGCGCCTGTAATAAATGCTTTCTTATCCTTCAGCTTGAAATCCATGGGCGCAGATCATCGAGCAGAGTTTTAAGAATTTCGATGAAATAATTATTTACCAGCCTTGGCCAACTCAGCTTCACGAATCTTCCGAAATTGATTGGAAATCAGAATTGCTTTCTTTCGGTCAGCCTCATCGTAATCCCAGAATTCCTGAACCACTTTTTCAGCTTTCGGATAATGCGATCCATCATCGCCAATAGCTTTCCGCAACTGGGCAAACTTTGTCTTTAGGTCATCTCGGGTTTTTGCATAGGCAGGATTATCGTACACATTGTTGAGCTCCTGGGGATCCCGCTGTAGGTCATACAACTCCCACCCTGGCGGAGTCTGATATCCACCTTCGTAATTACAGCCATAAAAATAGATCAGCTTATGAGTCTTGGTGCGTATCGCCATCTCACCTGGGTTGTCATGGTGCGCCATGTGCATCCAATAACGGTAGTAGGCTGCGTCTTTCCAGCCTTCCGGTTCACGACCTGTTTCGCAAATCGAACGGAATGATCTGCCCTGTAAGTTTTTCGGGATTTCGGCGCCCGCAAAGTCCAGCATCATAGCCGGATAGTCCACGTTCTCAATAATCGCATCGCTACGAATACCCGATGGGATCGATGGTGGGTAACGAACGATAAATGGCATACGCTGAGATTCGTCATAGGCCCAACGCTTGTCCTGAAAATCCTTCTCTCCGAGCCAGAACCCCTGATCACCGGTGTAAATAATCACCGTGTTATCATAGAGCCCTTCTGCTTTGAGATAGTCAAAGAGTCGCTTCAAGTTGTCATCCACTCCTTTTACACACCGTAGGTATTTCCTCAGATAGGCTTGGTAAGCAATCGACGTGGTTTCCTCTTCAGTCAATTTTGCCGGGTCATAGCCTTCAGGGAATTCTTCCGGGAACATGGCAAATAAATGGGTAGCATAGGAACGACGTGGGTTGCGCTTGCCAATTGAAGTTCCGATGTGAGGGGTCAATTCATCGTTATGCCCACGGGTTCCCATCGAACCCCAAGTATCTGGGACATCATAGAGCGTGTCTGGCTCAGGGATTTTAACATCTGCCAGGTAAGACTGATAGCGCTTGGCATTCTCAAAATAATCATGTGGCGCCTTGAATTGGTGGCAGACGAAAAACGGCTTATCTGGATCGCGCTCCGTTTTGAACCACTCAAGCGTTGAGTTAGTGATCGCATCTGATGAATGCTCGCCCGGATAGGACACAGTGTTCTTGGGCCACTCTTCTTCACCCTGAATACGGAACTCCGTATCAAAATATTTCCCCTGCCCCGGTAGCACTTTATAGTAATCAAAATTTGGTTCCTGCTTCAGATGCCATTTACCGATCATCGCTGTCTGGTAACCCGCCTTCTTCATTTGAATCGGCAACATCTGGTTTTCTGGTGCGATATTCCCATTGAGATCGAATACCCCATTATTGTGATTATATAAGCCGGTGATGATCGCCGCACGGGAAGGCGTACAGATCGAATTCGTTACAAATGCGTTTTCAAACAGGATTCCCTCGTCCGCCAACTTATCGATCGTGGGTGTGGGATCTAGCTCCTTCAACAGTGTCGCATAGGCACCGACAGCCTGAGCCGTATGATCATCTGACATGATGAAGAGGATGTTCGGTTGATCCTTTGCCAAGAGCTGTATCCCAGAAAGGGCTAGCAAAAGAGTTAAGTGAGTAAGTCTTCGATTGAGCATAGTGTTGAGATTATTAAATACAGACAGATCCTAGCAACTAGTCGATAAACGTCCAATAATCAGATTCCTCATTTTGATGGAAATTGACACCCAACCGATTGCTAAGAATAAGATAAATTAAATCATTTAGTAAGTTTCGTGCGGGTCAATCCCGGTAATTGCACAGGTAATAAACTTCATCCTCGATCTTCTGAAACACACACATTCGTTTCGAAAACAACAATGAACGCGATTCTGGTAAATTTTAACGCACACTACATTAAGTATTTCTATGCGTTTAATAAGTCGCTTCAAAAGAACTATCCGAACTACCCCGCTTTGATTGTCCTCTGGCAGGGACTTGAGCGATCTCATCTTGAATTCTTAAATAACATTCCACGAACTACGCTTATTGATGTCGACACGCTAGAAATACTACCCGGTCCTGGCCTACCCGGCAGAGTAACAGACTCCAGGATCTATTACGCTCGATTCTTTATTTTCACTACCCAATTCCAAGAATTCGGGAATATCCTTTATCTCGATATCGATATCACCGTTTTGAAGCCCTTGGATACATTGTTTGAGAACGATCGGTTCCTTATTTTTCAAGAAGCATACGATGATATTCACCCCATCATTCGCACAGATGTTGAAGAAGCCGCGCTAAAACGAATGATCGAGTCAGATAGACTCGCTCCGTTTCCAAAGATCGGTGCAAACGCAGGCGTATTTTTGGCTCCCGTGTCTTATAGGACACCCAAAAACTTCAAC